>CAMDDI010000026.1 GCA_945890905.1 Bacteriovorax stolpii | reverse complement strand
ATAAATTAATTGATCTTGAATTATTTTATCTAGCTCAATAAAGTTGCCCCGAAACAACATACCTTTATATCCAAGTACAAGACTTTCAATACGGGCTTCAGCGATAAAACTAAATTTCATTGGCATCAGATCATCTTGATCCTGATTTGAGATTGGATCAAATTCCATGGCCAGCTCAAGTAATCCATCAGTTCCTCCAGTTCCCAGCCCCACACCGAAAATACTAAGGGGCTCTGTTTCATCATCAGTGTCTTCATCAGCGCCCTTGGTTTCAACCTTCAAAGCACTGTATTGAAATGTAAGGCCTAAAGAAAGAGAGGGGTCTCCTATGATCGTACCAAGCTTGATACCTGGAGCACTGGATTTTTGTTCAATACTTATATTCGTAGGGTCTCCCCCAAGAACAAAATCGATATCATAGTCGGACTTATAACCCATATATAGAAGTTCTAATCCCCAACGAGAATCAAAACCAAGTGCGTATTTAATTAAGTAGGATGAGGCATTAACATCAAAATGGTTGGATTCACCATCCAGTACGAAATTTGATCTCTGTTTACCTGAAGTGCCGTCAAAAGAAAATTCAGAGGTTGCTCCCCCGCCTTTACCTCCAATGAATGCGTTAATGGTATTCAGTTCAACTTCATCTTTTTGATTTCCACTAAATGGAAAATCATCATCGGCCAATATGCTCTGCTTTCGTTTCACAGAATCTTTTTGATAAGCAAGCTTTAAGTGACCAGAAGTTCTAAGTGGGATAACAGCAGGATTAGCATTTCTCATGTCGGGAAAAGCTGAAGGCAGTGTCATCTGGGCCCAAGTGGAATGACAAAATGACAAAGCTAGAAAAGTAAGCAGCAACTTCATTTAATAATCCCTTTATAGAGAAATTTTAACAAAGTTGTTTGCGAGCGCTACTTATCTAATTTAGGCAGTTTAATCTACTTTAGGAGATATAGGTTCGTCATTAAGTACACAATTTCAGACACATACCAGAGACTATAAATTCTGACCCCTGCAACGCCTCGCGCTGCAACTTATGGTATCAATCGTACAGGTGCTGTCCTTATGATTAAAAATCTCGATGGTAGTTTGCTCAATGGAAAGATTCCTTATTGTGACGTCTATAAAATGCGTGACGATGGTAAAGTGAGTTTGAGCAACAGTATCCGTTGAGTAACAAATCAATAGTTAATTCATCTTCATGTTCCAGCAAATTTTTTAAGGTTTGCTGGAACATAACCTTCTATATCTTTCAAAATATTCATTTCCAACTAAATCTATCTTGATTCATCCCTCTCTGGATCTGAATCTTCCCTGAAGCTTCTCCATTTTTCAGCCTGGCCACTTTCAATATAGTCAGACAAGACATTAGTCTGGTTTTAGAAATGGTAAGAACAAGGAGAATACCAATGAAATATTCACTATCACTCTGTCTCGCTGTGGGACTTGGTTTAACTGTCGCATGTTCAAACAAAGATGCCTCTCACCGGCATTCCCACGCAAAAGCACAGGCCCAGGAAACTGCTGAAGCTAGTGAAAAGAGTTCAGTCACAACAAAAACTGCAGACTCTCAAATGCTTGGATCTAATTCAGATGTGGACGTCACCCGAAAAATTCGCGACAGACTTACTGACATGGACGAGCTTTCCATACGTGCTCAGAATATCACCATCGTGACTCGTGAAAATAACATCACGCTTATAGGTACTGTAGATAAACAAGAAGAAATTTAAACAATCATGAACGTTGCTCGTGAAATGGCTTCCGAAAGAAGTATTTCAAATCAATTGCGCGTTCAAAAATAGGAGGAAGTTATGAGTTATAAAAAGGGTGATCATGCAGTATTTGGAATTTTCAACGATCGATACTCTCTTGAGGAAGCTGTAGATCGCTTAAAATTAGATGGTTTCAGAAATTCTGACATTTCTATTCTCATGCAAAATGCGAATGAAACTAAAGATTTTGCTCATGAGAAATCAACTAAAGCACCTGAAGGTGCAACAACTGGTGCTACCACTGGGATTCTTGGTGGCGGAATTCTTGGTTGGCTCGCAGGGGCCGGCGCACTGGCCATTCCTGGAATAGGCCCATTTGTAGCTGCAGGTCCTATTATGGGTGCTTTAGCGGGAGCGGGTATAGGTGGAACAGTGGGTGGTTTAACTGGTGCCCTTATCGGTATGGGACTTCCTGAGTATGAAGCTAAGAGATACGAGTCTACTGTGAAGTCTGGTGGGATGCTCCTTTCAGTTCACGTGGATGATGTTCAATGGCGTGAGAGGGCCAAAGATATTATCGTAGAATTAGGTGCAAGAGATGTGGCCACGATGGGTGAAGCGAGTGTTGATTCAGACAGAAGTATGGGTGATCGTGCCCGTGACCTTGGTCGCGGCATGGGAATTGATTCTTCAAAAAGAAGTGACAGCACTTTCCGTCGCGATGATGATTCTAGTGTGCACAGATATTAAAATGAATTGAACAGAGGGGGGAACTTCGGTTTCCCCTTTTTATTAGCATCCGTTCAGAGGAACAATGGTCCAACGATCGTTGAATTTGAATCTCACACTTTGTGGTTCGACAAACTGATCCCCTACTTTGATTTTACCAGTCTCAACTTCTAATTTATCTGTATTAAAAGGAATACGCGTTTCAAGTGTTAAGTATCCAGTTGTATAATCTTTGTCACTTTGAAATACATAAGGCACTCCAACTTCCCAAGTACCGTACCTCGGTTTATCCATGCCATTCTTTTTATTAAATTGTCCGGTGAGTATTTTTGCGGGGACAGTTTGAGCGACTCCAGACTGTTTGAATGAAATAGATGAATCAAATACTGTGATGATTTGACCTTCTTTTGCCTGCATTGTTATTCGTATTTCGGAAAATTCCTTCACTTGTCGAATCGATATTGAATAAACAGCTAAAGGTGAGTTTGAAATATATGCCGTTGAACTACCAAGGTTACAGCGTCCTCTATTTCCTTCAGTTTGATGTTCTTTGATATGCAAAGGGGCGCAGGAAACGATGTTGAAAGCTAATAAGCAAAATAAAACACTAAATGTGGAAGAGTTCATAACTAGGCGAATAACGTACTTCAAAAGGCCTCCGGATAATTGCAAATTCTTACTTAGATCTTAAACCAAGCCAGTTCGAATCTCTAAGCTTTTTGACCAATTTCCTGAGGGATGGACCTTAAAAACAGCTCTACAACGATTTACAGACGCTTCGATAGGAGATTTAATATTAAAATGCAAAGGGTTAACGTTATCTCTCTGATCTTCATACTTATGGTGATGGGCCTCTGGGCCTATCTTTCTTATCATCAAAGTTATTCCTCGAGTGTATTTCCTTATTTTTTGGATTTTCTTAAAGTTATCCTAGAAGAATTGAAAAGTGGTCGGATCATCAATGACCTTATTGCTTCCACTTATCGATGGAGTGCAGGACTCTTTTTGGCCATCATTTTTGGACTCCCTTTGGGGTTAGTCATCGGAAAGAATAAATTTGCACAGAAGTTGCTCCTTCCCTACCTAAATTTTTTCAGATGTCTTTCTCCCCTTGCCTGGATTCCTTTTGCAGTAATCTGGTTTGGTATCGGAGATGCACCAGTTATTTTTTTGATCTTTTTAGGTTGTGTATTTCCCATCCTCTTTAACACTATTCAGGCCGTACAAAACGTTCCTAAAGTTTATGATCAACTGGCCAGAGATTACTCTTATAAACAAAGTGAGTATCTGGTTGATATATTACTTCCGGCCATTCTTCCACAGGTAGTTAGTTCGCTACGGCTAATGGCGGGTCTGGCTTGGATTGTTCTGGTCCCAGCAGAAATGCTCGCAGGTAAAGAAGGGCTGGGGTTTGCTATCATGGACGCACGAAATGGTTTGCGCATGGATCTATTAGTATTGAATATGATAGTGATAGCACTTATCGCTCATCAAATAGATATTCTTCTCCTAAAGCTCAACCAAAGATCAACAGTAAGGTGGGGTTTTGAGCAATAAATCAATCCTCACTATTGATAATGTATCATTCTCTTATGGGACTACACCCATCCTGAGAAATTTCCATTTGGATGTAAAAGAGCGGGATATAATTTCTTTGATCGGACCCAGTGGGTTTGGAAAGACAACTCTTCTGCAACTGATTGCGGGAGATTTGAAACCCCAATCAGGTACGATATTCAAATCGGGATTGTGGAGACGAGTCTTTCAGAAGAGTTCTTTGTTTCCATGGTTAACAGTTGAAGAGAATATCAAGCTGGGTCTAAGAGGTGTCGAGAGTACTAAGACTTTAAGTTTTGAAACGATTATTGAAATATTGGACTTAGGCAGAGTTTTAAAAAACTATCCGCGACAACTCTCTGGAGGTCAAGGCCAGAGAGCTGAAATTGCCAGGGCCCTGATAGGAAGGCCAGATGGCCTTCTTTTAGATGAGCCATTCTCCTCACTTGATTATCTGATTCGTCATCAAACAAGAAATTACCTCACTGAAATTCTCAAAGAATTTCCTATGACCATGGTCCTTGTGACTCATGATATTCCGGAAGCAGTGGCGTTTACTCAAAAGACATATGTTATGCAGGGACAGCCGGCTTGCCGCTTGAAAGAATTTATCAATATTGGTGATCAAAAAGAGCTCACAGAAAAAATCTGGAATGAATTGGAAATGAAAGATGAAACAAACTAAGATTTTCGTACTCGTTATTTTACTGGCGGGAGTTTTCATAGGGGTTGGAATTCTAAGAAGTAAAAAGAGCGATACACCTATCAAACAGCAAGTTTTAGCAGTGGGATATCTACCTGTGACATGTCACCTTACTTGTCCAGTCACTGACTTTGCCACCAGCCATAATAAGAATTACCGTTTTACCTCAAGCCGCTTTACTGACTTTCCAACAATGGCCGAAGCTTTCAAAGCAGGCAAACTTCAAGCTGCTTTTTTCATTGCTCCTATGGCAATGAAGATTCGTGAACAAGGTGTGAAGGCGAAGATTGTCTATCTCGGTCACCGGGATGGATCCACGGTTATGGTGAGAAAAGATTCTAAGATCCATAACCTAAAAGATTTAGAGAATAAGAATTTTGCCATTCCAAGCAGATATAGCAATCAGTATTTGGTCATTAGAAAACTCATGAAAGATCAGGGAGTCAATCCTGAGAAAATTCAGTTTGTAGAATTACCCCCTCCTGAAATGCCAAGTGCTCTGGCCGGAAATTCAATTCAGGCCTATTTTGTAGGTGAGCCACATGCAGCGAAGTCTGAAGTTAATGGTGTAGGAAGAGTTCTTTATCATGCCAAAGATATTTGGCCTAAGTTTATTTCATGCGTGTTAATTGTGAGTGAGGAATTAATTAACACTCATCCAGATATTGTCAGAGAACTCGTTAGAGGTATTGCAGAGAGTGGTGAATGGGCAGAAACCCATCGAGAAGAGGCGGCGGCCATGGT
The DNA here is from genome assembly GCA_945890905.1 of Bacteriovorax stolpii. Lineage (GTDB taxonomy): Bacteria > Bdellovibrionota > Bacteriovoracia > Bacteriovoracales > Bacteriovoracaceae > Peredibacter. The sequence goes on along the minus strand of CAMDDI010000026.1, from coordinate 13,790 downwards.
GGCGCCTTTTTACCGCCAAGATGAAAAACTCATCCGCTATGTTCTCACTACACCCAAAAACCGAGTCAGTTACCGCTTATTAACCCCAGAAGATGATGATATTAAAATGATACACGATATGGCGATTGAGGCAGGTATTTTGAATCATGCCATAGAGCTCAAAGACTTGATTGATCGCTCGTTTATTCCCAAAGTGATTGAAAAATCCGCTTCATTACCTAATTGAGATTCCGCTGCAGATGGGTTTAAACATATTCTCATTCCGTGAACAATAAACTTCGCTCCCTTCGCAGCTTTTCTCAAATCTATTTTGCACCCGAGCACAAAAGACTTCAGTACTATTACAACTAATATCGTTAACATTCTCTGAGCGAGAGCAATAAGCTTCAGTACCAATGCAATCTATATCTTTCCAGTTCACATAACGAGAGCAATATACTTCACTTGAACTGCAACTAAAAACATTCCAATTCATAAAGCGAGAGCAATAAGCTTCACTTGAAATGCAACTTGAGGCATCCCAGTTTTGAGAACGAGAACAAAAAGTTTCGCTACTCTCACAACTTGTTTTGTACAAATTCTCTGAGTAAGAACAAAAGACTTCGCTGGTATTGCAAGCTTGATTAAACCTGTTCTCTAGTCGGGAGCAAAAAACCTCCGAAGGCTTGCCTTGGGCCAAAGCAGAAAGACAGCCACACAGACTAAGAAAGAAAAGAACTTGTCGAAGCTTCATAAAGACCACCTATTAAATCTTATTGCATTCAATTTTCCTACCACGTGAAATATTCAAATTTAGGCATGTAGACGAGATTTTCAATATCGCTGCTGATCTTGTAGGAGCAATACCTATGTTATCGAACTCACTATTGCATGAATGCAATACACTACAATGCCAAAGCTCATCAGTCTCCTCACAAGAAGCCTTACCTTCAAGATAGCCTCTTTCAAAATCTGAGGGAACAGCGAAGACAGAGAATGAGACAAGTGATAATGCAATCAAGATATTTTTTTTCATTTGATCCCTTTTGTTAATTAGGATCCTTAAACCATTTAACAATTAGTTTGCCTAGTAGTGCGTTTTGGCACCTCTAAAATTTTATTTCAGTCCAAACTCAAGATTTTGCATCAGGCCTGTGTCTCATGAGAAAAATTCCCTTATACAATTCTATGCATACTACAGGGATAATACTTATTCCGATTAGCAACAAATGTTGCTCAAGAGAAATACCGATAATCCCAAGGAGTTTAAGGAAATATTCATTAAACTCCAATATAATCTGCAACGTAATGGGCACGATCACCGCCAACAGATGGTAGGGGTTAAACTTTAAATTAAAGTATGTTTCTGTATCACTCCGACATGAGAAAGAACGAAAGAGAGTAAGATAAACCAACAGATTGAAGACACAGCTCTTCGCAAAAACCTCAGATCCCACAGAAAGAGCATACTGATAAACCACAAGAGCAATCGCAGTCATCATACAGGATACAATAACCATTTCGGTTAGAAATTTCTTATCAAAAAAATTTTTTGACGAAGGACCCGAACTTTTCTCAAGAAAATTTTCCCGGACCGGTTCCACTGATAATGCAAGAGAAGGTAATCCATCGGTAACGATGTTAATCCACAAAAGACTCAATGGGACAAAAGGATTTGGCATTCCAAAAAGAATGGTCCCGAAAACGATGCAAAGTTCTGCCGTATTAGTTGAAAGTAGGTATTGAATTGTGCGTTTGATATTTCCGTGAACGGCCCTCCCTTCCTCGATGGCAGAAACAATGGTGGAAAAATTATCATCAGTGAGAATCATGTCGGAAGCTTGCCTTGCCACTTCAGTTCCACCTCTCCCCATAGAAATACCAATTGAAGCTTTTTTTAGAGCTGGGGCATCATTAACCCCATCACCCGTCATACCTACAATGTGACCATTTTTTTGCAAAGCTTCGATGATTTTAAGCTTATGTTCAGATGTAACTCGCGCGTAGACTGCAATTTTTTCAGACTCCATTTGTAGCTCTTTAAGTCCCAGCTTATCTAATTTCTCCCCTGTCATAACTCCTTCGAATTTACCTGGCTCAATAATTCCTAACTCTTTTCCAATGGCCTCTGCAGTTTGGGGATGATCACCTGTGATCATGATGACCCTCACTCCGGCCGCTTTGCAAATTTTAATAGCGGCGGGGGTCTCCTCTTTGGGAGGATCGGCCAGAGAAACCAGGCCTAAAAACTCTAGATCGTTTTCTTCTTCGCTTCCAGTTGATGAAACTGATTTAAAGCTTAAGGCAAGAAGTCTTCTTCCTTTTGAGGCAAGTTCAATGATGGCCTTTTCCGTTTTATCCAGATCTTCCTTGTCCATTTTACATAAAGAGAGAATGGATTCAGGAGCACCTTTGCAATAAATCTTTTTCAATCCCTTCTCATCCACAAGAACACTCATACGTTTTCTTTCACTGTCAAAGCTATTTTCTTTGAGACGCTTAGCAGACGCATTTATTTCCAAAATGTTTTGCCCATGTTCTTTGGCCATTAGAAGCAAAGCAATTTCCGTTGTGTCTCCTGATCCATCATGATCGAGGGAAGCGTTGTTACAGAGAATACTCGCCCGATAAAATTCTATCTCGGTCGGTTGCGGGGATTCGGAGATCCCCCATTTTAAAGTAAAGGTTTCTCTGGCTTTCATTTTACCAGTTGTCAAAGTGCCGGTCTTGTCGGTGCAGATCACATCCGCCGATCCAAGAGTTTCTACTGCGGCCAGTTTCCTAAGAATCGCATTTCGTTTGGTCATTCTTCGCACCGCTAATGCGAGAGACAAAGTCACAACCGTGGCAAGCCCCTCAGGAACAGCCGCAACGGCAAGACTTATGGCATACATGATGATGGATAAGAGTTGATGGCCTTTCGAGATTCCAATAATAAGAACTAGAATCATAACAACCCCGGCCAGCTTTAAGAGCTTATAGCTCACCTGATTCATCATGATCTGAAGTGGAGTTTCGATTTTTGTCGTTTTATCTAAAAGACCGGAAATTTTTCCAAGTTCCGTGTTCATTCCTGTGCTAGTAACAACCGCAATTCCCGATCCGGTACTCACGGCAGTTCCCGCGTGAAGGTAATTTTCTCTTTCCGCGAGAGGAACAACATCCTGAATGTCTTTAGAATTTTTTTCAGCAGGAACAGATTCTCCCGTGAGAATGGATTCATCAGCACTAAGTTGTGCGGCCGTAAAGATCTTAGCATCGGCAACCACATAATCGCCGGCCTCTAAAATCAAAACATCACCCGGAACAATCTGAGCCGATGCTATCAGCATGATTTTCCCGTCTCTTTTTACTCTGCCTTTTGGAGCGGCCAGATCTTTGAGAGCGTTCACGGATGATTCCGATTTTAGTTCCTGAAAAAATCCAATCAATGAATTGAGAATAACAATAAAGACAATAGCGATAGAGTTTAGAACTTCCCCCATAAAGATGGAAAGAACTACCGCTGCAAGCAAAACATAAACCATAGGATTATTGAACTGCAGGAGGAAAACTTTTAACTTGCTTCGTTTAATTTTCTTATTGAGTTCATTAGGTCCAAACTTTTTGAAAGCTTCTGCAACTTCTAGGGAGGTAAGACCTGAAGGTTGGGAAAGATCAGAAGTATGGCTCATAATTCTTTAATTTTGATCTGTCGTTTATATTTCAAAATTGATTTTTTTGATCCGAGAGTCAGACCACGTTCAGTAAGAGTTGCACAAGATCCTGCCAGTCCTATCCGCAGTAATGACTCTCCATCTATATCACTTTCCTGGTCCCAAAGACTCGACATCGCTCCAACCATAGAATCACCAGCTCCAACAGTGGAACGTATTTTGACATTAGGAATCTTGCCGAACCATACTCTATCTTTTGTCACCAACAATGCACCTCCTTCAATAGAGGAAACGCAGATCCAGGGAATATGGCGGTTAAGTTTTCGAGCGAGAGGAAGCAATGCTTTAATGGTGTCAACTTTCTTTCCTACGAGTTCCTGAAACTCTAGAAGATTAGGTTTAATAAAATAAGGCTTGCTGGAAACCAAGTTTTTCATAACCTTACCTGGCATATCGACGACACACCGGGCATCACGTTTATGGATCTTAGCTATAATTTTTTTGACGTAAGCGAAATCCACTCCAGGAGGAAGGCTGCCCCCGATGAGAACAAGATCATTCTTTTTTACTTTTTTTAACATCTCGAAAAGTTGTCGCATTTCAGAATTCTTCATCTCAGGCCCTGGAAAACTTAAACGCGTCTGTTGATGATTTGATTTGTTTGCGATGGTGATGTTGGTTCTGGTATGGCCGGAAATTTTTACAAAATGTTGAGGGATTTTTTTACCGATCAGAATTCTTTCGACTTCTTTGCCATGAGGACCACCAAGAAATCCCATGAGTAATACTTTTCTGCCAAGTCGATGAGCGATAATTCCGGCATTTATTCCATTTCCACCAGCCGTGTGAGTTTCCAGATGAACATAACTCTTCTCATTGGGTTTAAGTTCATCTACTTCCCCGCTAATATCTAACGAAGGATTAAAAGTAATGGTGTAAATCATGGGACATTTTCCGTGAAAATAGCGACAGTGGCCAATTAATACAAGCTTAAGATGCTCAATTAAATTCCCTCAATTATAAGATCTATTTGGGCAAGACTTGGTCCATCTTGGTTATTCTTACCCTCATGACTAACTCGACTCTGTTCTATACCACGATCCACAAGCTGCTGATCTACAGTCATGGCACGACGGGTCGCAATGGTGTTCTCCTCCTCGTTAAACCTTGTAGTATCACAAAACCCTTCAATTTTGACTTTTGCCTTCGGAAAAGTCTGTAGAATGCTGACCACCTTCTTAATTTCAGTCTCAGCACCTGGAATAAGTCTCACCTTACCAGGAACGAATTTCAGGATTTGAAAATTAAACCTTTGGGGAAGTTCATCTTTATTAGATTTCTTTAGAAACTTTTCAAGTTCACTCATAGGTAGTGCTTTGGACCCAATAGAAGCGAATGCAACAGTCATACTAATGAAAAGGTAGGCCATAAAATTCATATATTTCTCCATTAATTCTTGCTTTAAAGCACTGGAGAATTATTTTGATAGAATGCAAAGGATCATGAAAAGATGAGGGGCATTAACTAAAGTTCTTCTTACTCATGCTCCTAATGTGTTCCAGTAAACTTAAAACCTGGGTATGGGTAAAAGGGTCTGTACTTGCAGGAGAAAAAATGAACTTTAGATATTTTAGAATTGCTGCAGCTTTCCTATCCGTGAGTCACCCTACTTTGGCAGGTTCCCTCAGAGTTGAGTGTCTACTTCGTGGTAGCTGTATCAGTTCTCAAGGATGTGTTTAATCATCTAAAGGAATTTCAGTCCATTATTTATTCTTACTCTTTAAAGTGCAGAGCGACTCTAATTCTTAAAAATATTTTTTATGAGAGCTATGAAGGAAGTTGGCAAAAGGTGCTTTCATCAAGAACTTTTTGAATGGATTGGTCTAACAGATCTGGATCTTGAGAGTGAGGAAAGATAGTCTGATAATTTTCTTTCAATGTACGCCTAAATCCTTGCAGGCAATTTTGATAACCATAAAAATACGCTAAGGTTTCTAAAGATTCTCCATCTCCATATGCGGCTTCGATCTGAACTTTTCTAGTATTCAAAGCAATGTAGACCATTTTTTCTTTTTGAATCTGTGCAAAAGCAGCACAACTTCCTGTAGATGAGACATAAGAAGTGGTGGAACTAAGAGAACCAAAAGTTGTTCCGAAAAATTTTATCATCCATCCATCACGATGATCTTTTCCACCTAAACTCTTATAAAGTCCTCTGGCAGGACCCACTATCACTTTGTCATAACAGCGACTGCCTTTGAAGGCATAAGTGTGATGGGTCATAAGCATGATCAAAGCAAATAAAAAAATCTTCATATTTAGAAATCATAGATTAGTCCTAAATTTTGATCAACAAATTCCTTATGATATGAAACCTTCTGATACCTGAGGGAATAACTCAGATCAAGGCGTCTCAATATTTGAAAAAATCTCATTTCAAATAACGTCTCAACTCGCATGAAGCTCTCTTCAAGTAAAACATGTGAAAAATTTTGCGATATAGAGGTCCTCCCATTTTGATTTTCTCTCATAAACTCAATCTCAACCACACCGAAAGTTGGATGTCTTCGAATACCTTTCGAAACAAATGACTGCTCTAAACCGACTGTCAGCTGAGACACAATCCCGTTGTACAGATCACTTGCTGCTCCCACCTGAAAATTGATTTCTTGAACAGTACAGTCGATACATAACACATCGGCCTTTCTCATTTCAGCATTACCTTTCCAAGAGAGTCCGGGGTCTGATAGATGGTATATTTCAAGATTTCGGAAATTAAATAGTTGAAATCTACTAAGCTCAAGAGACTTGGGCCCCACGAAGCGTAGATCCGTTTCAAGAAAACTAAATGCGGAATGAGGAATAAAACCTGCAGATGAATCCATATTTCCATGTATACCTGGACGAAATCTTAACAAGCTATACACACGTTGGGCGCCCAAGTTTCCGAGGCGTACCTCTAGGTGTCGTGGACCGTGAGCATTTACGGGATTTTTTGGAGGTTTTCTAGGCGGTCGTGTATAGATAGGCGCCTGTGATGTTTTTAAAAGGACCTCGCCTAAAAGATTATTCCAAGCAACTGAGAGAGGAGGATTATGTCTCTCCTTAAAAGCAATGAAATTGATCAATGCTGTGTCATATGCAGCACTCACGTTTCTATACTTTTGATCTTTAATAGTCTTATAGAATGCAAGAGATTCTCGTCTGGTCAGCTGATCAATACTCTCAATATATTTTTTCTTGCTCGACTGACGATAGGTAGAGGTATTAACCAGGTGAGAATCATTTAATCTTTTTAGACTCATATAAGGAGCTAAATAGAATCCAAATCCATCCGTCAGATTTTTTGTTGGTAAGATCGTTTCAATCGCAGCAAGTGGAATAAACGAGCAGTTTTCCCTTAAGAAAAAATAGGAGAAACGGGCGTTGGTTTTTAACTCCCAGAGGAAGTCTACGAGCAGATCAATCTCTTGAGGCTTCATTTTTAGTTCATAAATCCAAATATCCCTCTGTTCTATGTCGTCATACTCTAATAATTTTTCATAAAAGGGAGCTTCTAGAAAATGGCCCTGATAGCCACCAAACAAACCTTTATACACATAGGTAAAAAACTTGATGGGTTCGTTAACACTGGCCGAGTAACTTAAACTTTGATGAAGGTGAGAGGGTCTTGATTGAGTGGAAAATTTAAAAAAAGTATGGCCCATCACCGAAGCCGGGTTTGAAGAAAACTGAGTCGGGAAAACTAATGATACTTTTTCACTCCGGAGCCTACTCCTCCACTCCTCCAACTTTGGACAATTTACTTTATTTGTATTTAATCCAAAATATTTTTGAAGAATATATTTTCTAAACGGAAATCTACAAAAAAGAGACTCGTCTGCCAAAGCTTGATCATTTTGAAATCTGTGCAAATTCTCTGTTAGTTCAGCTTCAAAATCCCTATGGCCTTGCGGGCTTAAAAAAAACGATGATCCATGTTCCACAATGCTAGACTCCTTGTCCCTAGAGTAAAACATTAATGCATTTTTCCATGCCACCATTTTAAAATGGCTCGACTCTTGCGATGAAAATGCGAATTTCATAGAAAATAAAATCATGAAAGAATAAATCATGGGGAGCATAGAAGGTCTTCTCAAGCTGCATCGACAATTTTTTTATACGTTCATCGTAATTGTATCGAAGGCTTAAGTAAAACAAACTGTGAATTATCGTTTTACTCTTTTTACAAACTAATATGGCGTTGGGCACGAATTCTAGCGATCAAAACAAGCCCCCAGATTTTTAAGTCTCGGGGCTTGCAATAATTTGGCCTTAAGATCTCTCTTTATTTACGGCGTCTTTCGCGGCGGTGTTCTCTACTATCTTCCCGGTTGTCTCGTCGGTCTTCACGACGGTCCCTTCTGTCCTCGATTTTATCCAAATTCTGGACAAAGCTAGATTAAGCAAAAAGTGTAAGTGTACTGAAGTAAAATCAAATGATTGTTGTTACAGAATTGTAATAAATCTTGAAAGTTAAACTGCAAGAGACGAGGATTATTTTTTAAAAATAAAATCTCCTCCCTCCTATGAAAGAATGACCTTCGGTCTCTATTATAAAGAAAAATCTTAACCGTTTTTTGTCAGATTCGTTGAAATTTACGGGATTGTCTTATTTAAGAGGGCGACTCGTTTAGAATGGGAACATGTGGTACCAGAAGAACAAAAAGTTCAAACGACGAAGATGTGCAAAACCCAATGAGGTCTACGCACGAATGAAAGCTGATATGTACAAATGGGCCCAGGAGCAACTTCTCTATGGCCAGCATAGGAAGAGGCACTACCTTCGGCGAATGCAAGGCCATCGTGCAGGAGAATGAGAATCCCATACTTGCACAACTTTGTAGATAACGAGCTTAGAAAACCGGCGACCTTCCTTGTTGAGGATTCAAGCTTTCTTCGGTCACTTACTATTTCATACGTAATTATTACAACTCCCTCCCTCCCCCTCCCCAAGTTAAGCTACCCTTAACAAATGTCAAAACTCCTCCTCGCCCTCCTGATAGCACCCCTCTTCAGTTCTCTCACTTTGAGAGCGGATGATGAGTTCAATTTTAAGTTGCTAAAAGACCGGCGCACGACTTTGAAGCTTCCGACCTATGATGTCGCTCAAAAGAAATTGATCATAGAACAAGCGCGCCTGGTGATGGGTGACTTGTATGTTCATCGGGATATGAAGCTTAATTCGTTTGGCAAACAGATTGATCCTCTTCCTAAACTGGACGCTTTGGAGAAAGTTGCTGAGGGCATGAGTGATTATGACTTTCATGACAAGATGATTAAGATTTTTAACTCTCAACGAGACCTGCATACGGTCTATGAGTTGCCTCGTCCCTACGGTTGTTACCGAAATATGTTGCCCTTTTCGGTGAATGAAATTGAGAAAGGCCAGACTTCGAAATTTGTGGTTTCGGCGCTGATCGATAATCCTGAGTTCCTGGCACTTTTGCCGAATAAGCTAAATATTGCAATTGGGGATGAGCTCGTTTCTTATGACGGGAAGTCGCTGGATCAACTTTATAAAGAAATGGCACCGCTCAATAATGGAGCGAATTCGGATGCAACAAGAAGATTTTTTCTGGAAGATTTGAGTTATAAAATTCAAACGATAAGTTTGATGCCAGAAAATAATGAAGTGGCGCTCGAATTTAAAAAGCAGAATGGAACTCGTATCAAGACCATTGTTCCCTGGGTCAACCGCGGGCGCTTGTCATGTTTAAAAAACTATCCTGAGAAAATTTTAGGCCGCTCCAAGTTTCAGGACGAGTTTAATAAACTCTACCAGAGAGAGGGGGAGGAGAATACGACTGAAGAGCCGATCGTAACCTGGAGAATGCTTGAGAATAATTATGGAAAATTTGCCATTCTTAAACTTACGAACTTCATACCGGAGAAACTCTACTATCCTAAAACAATTTTGTTAATTGAGAAGTTGATGAGAAACGAGTTCGCAGGTACCACTGGCCTCATCATCGACATGAGAAACAATCCGGGTGGCTGGATCCCTTTTGGGGAGATGATGCTGCAGCTCTTTGGGCCAGCAGAGAATAATCTCAGAATGAAATTTAGCTTCAACGTGAATCCCTCGAATCTTTTTTTGATTAGCAATTTTTTTATAAATAGTAATATGAGTGAATCCTATTACCAGGCCCTCGAGCGTCAGGAAAAACTCTCGGTTCCTTTGGTCCTCACACCAGAAGGGCAAATGAATATGGCGAAGCCCGCCTATTTTAAACCGGTCGCAATTTTTACCAATGCCAACTGCTACTCCACCTGCGACATGTTCTCGGCGCAAATGCAGGATCACGGTTATGCCCTCATCGTGGGTGAAGACACCACCACCGGCGCCGGCGGGGCGAACTATCAGACTCATAGAACCATCTATGATAAACTGAAGGCTGAAAATGTAGGTCCCTTCAAGGAACTACCTCACAATCAGGAAATGTCCTTCTCGTGGAGACAGGCCTATCGAATAAATGGTGACCTGATAGAGAACGTAGGCGTGAAGTCAGACGTGGTGATCCCCACGACCCTGAACGATATCATGTTCAAAAGCCGCGACCAATTCCTCGAAATTTCAAAAATCCTAAGCACCCGCTAAAAGGTGCCATATCATCCTCCGACAGCCAAAAAAGTATATTCGATATAAGTCATTTATTTTGGAACATGAGTCAAAGTTGATTGATCATGAAAGGTTAGAATCTTCGAAAATGTATCCGGGTTTGCAGAGGTGGGCCCAGAGATGAGTGTAGCTCCCAAAGGGCGTGAAGTTGAGTATCTTAAATACGACATATCTGAGTTTGGCCTGGTCCTCGTTGCTTTATATCAACACCCCGAAGGCCCGATCAATTTCCGCAGAAATCCTCTACCGCTTCTTTATTCTCAAAACCTATTTGTCTGACATGAGTGAAAATCATGAAGCAAAAACTCAATATTTTGTTAATCATTAATATTTTATCCGTATTAATATTTTTCGTTAGTTTATTTGGTTTTTATGATTGGGCCGTTGCTTCAGTAATTGCCTACATAATCGTCGTAACATCTTTATTGTATATTATGGGAAAACAACATGAGGTTTGATTTATTTTTTCTTTAAGACTCTAAGTTTCCATGCTTCGAACTGGGAGAGTTCTAATGAACGAAAAGAATATACCTATTTAACAACTGTGAAATGTTTACTGCCCTAATATCAAATCATCTTAAGCGGTTGAACTTGATTGAAGTTCAACCGCTTACGATTCTTGTCCATCTATAAATAAATTGCTACATATCTTAAAACTGAAATTTAATCCCTGGAGGACTTCTCATGAAATTCATTGGAACACTTGCATTTCTTCTTTCCTTCAGCGCTTTTGCCCAATCAATGGTGAAATGCGAGGGCAAATATGAAAACTCTGAAGCTGTTATGCTTGAGCAATCGCTACCAGATATTGCTCGTTATGATTTTGATCCTAACCTTACTTCTACTGTGATGGAGTATCTCTTACCAAGAATTAATGAAACGACTAATCTTAAAATTAGTGTTCTCAATTGGAACAATAGCGAATCTATTGACCTCAAAGGTAAGTTCAGTGACGGGTCTGATTTTAAGGTGAACTTCTCCAGTTTTTCTCTTAAGGAGCTCTTCCCTGGCGTCAAACAGGCCATTCAGAGTATTGTGCCCATTAAGCCTGAGGTAAAGATCACTTTAAAAGAGTTTGTGCAGATTATGAGCACAACGGAAATTAGCTCACTTCATACTTTCTATGGACTCATTTCAACTAGCGGTTCGGTCAACGATGGCCCGATTCAATATTTTTCATGTGGAATTTTCTTTAACGGCAACGCAAAAAGATAAGTTCAAGTCCATTCGAGGGCCAGAGAATATGGCCCTCTTGCATAATTATGCCAATGCAACCAATCCAATTGGCGCATTTAAACCATTACCTTAAATTGATAGTTTTCTACCTTAAGATCAAACAACTCAAGTTTGTAAAAATATGTCCGATAAGATTATAAGTTTTTTTTCAAGGGACTTATATGCGTTATCTTTCCGTATTCTTGCTTTTTATTGGCACTAATTCTTTTGCTCAATCACCATCCTCTGATTGTGCTGTTACTGTATCTCCACTTCTCGCGCCACAAATTGAACACATTGAAAGGGATGGAGAAATTCTAACCTCAATCGTAAGACGACCCAACGTAGATAATGTCTCAGTTGTATGTGTTCCAAGCCCTGACGGAATGGTTTTAGAGTGTCCTACAGGCATGTTTAGGAAAGACGCTTCTATGAATGACCAGCTTAGAGGGGCTATTCTAAAAGAAGATGAAATGAATAAAGCGAGAAGTAATAGAATACCTAGTGGAGCTTCTAGGCGGTAATACGATCCTCAGTCTAAAGCTCTAGTCTTCGATCCAAGAATTGATCTCAAGACCTAAGACTTCATAGCAAAACCCGGGAATCCCGGATTTTGCGTTTTAAGGCGCAAATTTCGGCTTAACTTCTGGAGTCGCTACAGGAGCAGACACTTCTACGGCAGGTTTCATAGTTGCTTTCTTGGCGGCCATGGGGATCTCTTCGTATAAATTACTTCTGTTCAATGAATCATAAACATTTTAAATCTAGTTCGCAAACGATCGCAATCTTAGAAAACATCCTCAGCTTTGGGTGAAAACTTCGTAAACTCCCCTCTCCACGCCAATTTTGCCACTCCTGTTTCTCCGCCTCGATTCTTCGCGATGATAATCTCTGCTTCTGATCTATCTTTGGTATCCGAATTATAAACTTCATCGCGATAAATGAACCAAACCATGTCGGCATCTTGTTCAATGTCACCAGATGATCTTAAATCTTGTAGCGAAGGCACTGAGAGCGAATTCTTGCCAGAGAAGTTGAAGAGTAGTCATCAATGATAATTGGGAGTGTTGAAAGTTTCTCAGATGCTTTGGCAACTCTCTTTAGATCTTCAGCATTAAAGTCACGAGAACGCATAGCCCGAATTGGCCCTACATCACCATACATCAGAAACAATTAAATCCCGCCCCTCTTATGAGATGACCTTCGGTCTCTCTTTTAAAGGAAAATCTTCCCCGCTTTTTGTCGGATTCGCTGAAATTTACGAGATTCTCTTATTCAGGAGGAATCTTAGTAGATCAGCTGTAAGCTGCGATTATTCCAAATCATATATGAGTACTAAAGTGTTTCACTCGGTTGCCCGATACGAGGTGTGACACTTTTAATTCGGAGGAAATAATGATGAAAAAGTTTATTCTATCGACCATGCTTCTGACCACGACTCAAGTTTTTGCTCAAGTCGATATTGTGGCCAATCCACAAATTAGAAATGTAGTCGCAGAAGTAAAATGTAACAAAGCAAAAAACATGTTCTTTGCTGAGCACTTTAGAAAAGAGCTTGAAGATGATCAAAAATCGAGATCTCAAATTGAGAAGAAAATTGATGTTCCAGCCATTCAGCAAAAAATTCGAGACCAGGTTTATCAGAATTGCACTCCAACTGATCCTTTCTATGGCTATTTTCCACTCGTAAACACCATGGATATCTGGGAAGATGAGTGCAGAAAAATTAGTAATACAAAACTTTCAGGGGTCTGTTATAAGGTCGGCCAGTCGTTCATGGGGGAATTACTAGAATATACCTACGCGGTAGATGAAACTGTAAAAGCTTTAGCTAAAAAACCGGAATAGAAATTATCCTTGCGCGAGTTTCAAGTACTTCCTTGAAGCTCGCGTTCAATTTCCTCTCAAACAAGATACTTTGTTTCAAATTCCAACCCCTGACCTGAAAGTTCTGGAACATGCCCACAAAGTTCTTAATCTTTACAGTACTTCTCTCGATGAACACCTTCGCGACAGACCCTGATCCTTATGTTGAAGCCCTACAGAACAAAAGATCTTTAAAAATTTCGAACGGGTATGAAGTCTTAATCTCCTATCATTCACCCAGTGACGAGACCCTTAGTAAAATCCGAATTTTCACACGAAATCACGGCAAGGTCTTGTGGGATAAGACTTTTGTAAATGAATACGATGAACTCTGGCATCAAGTTCATTTTATCCCAATCGTTGAAAACAAATTTCTTGAAGATTTAAACGATGATGGATTTCTAGAATTAGCA
>CAMDDI010000025.1 GCA_945890905.1 Bacteriovorax stolpii | reverse complement strand
TCTACTAAAAGCGTTATACTCAAATGTCCTCCGAATACTCTTATTTTAATGCGTTAAGGGTTTTTACTCAACAGGGATAAAATGATAAGATTCACTTATGATTTTTGATGATTCATTTAATACCGATCCGACTACTCAACTTGCTGAATGGGAGAAGCTCCTTCGGGCCGAACTCAAACTCGAAGATGTGGGTTCTAAGACTTCTAAAAAAACTCCGGAGGGTACTCGCTGGCCAACTCTTTGGCTAGAAACTCAAAGTTTAACTCAACTACCAGTTCAGAATTCATGGAAGAAAGCAGCTCAAACTTATATTCAGTATGCAAAGAATCTGGCGCAACTCATTGATGATGATTTGAACTCAGGAGTGCGCAGTTTTTTTCTGGAAAAAGAATACCTGACTTCGGATTCACTTAATCTTTTTTTAAAAACTGTTGAGACTCATCCTAAGCATGCTGAGTGCGAGATCTTTCTCTTAGGATCAAAGCAGCTTCAATTTAAGTCTTCGACCCTTAAAGTTATTGATGAGAATAATTTTCATCATGGTAGATTGTCTCATGAACTTGGGGGCGACAACATACAAGAGCTCGCTTTGATGGCCCTCTCCCTCGTTAGGAAGATTGAAAATCAAAACGGCCCCGAGATGATTTCGGTTTTTGTAGATTCTCATTTCTTCAGAAATATCGCAAAAATTCGTGCAGCAAAGCTTCTCGCTCTCAAAATTTCACAAACCACCAAGAGTTCTAAAACCTTTCCGGTAGTCGCCCTAAGTTCTTTCCGCGAATGGACTCTCTATGAGCGTTATTCAAATTTACTCCGAAATGATGCAGCAGTGGCTTCGGCCTATATTGCTGGAGCTGATCACGTTCAGTCCTCGGGTTATCAGGCCTTATTTGAGATTGAATTAGAATCTCAAGATTTAGTTCATGACGAGCGATCCCGTCGCATGGCCCGGAACACTTCTCATATTTTGGCCTTAGAAAGTATGTTGGGAGTTGTAGAGGACGCTGCTTTTGGGAGCTATCACATAGAAAACCTAACTCAGCATTATGCTCAAGAAGCATGGACTCTCATGCAGCAGCTGTTGCCTCTAAATGAGACTGAAGCACAAAAGCTTATGATAGATAAGGCAAGTAAAGTCAGAGGTGTTCGCACTGAAGAAGTGAGAACAAGAAAACATATCCTAGCAGGAATGAATGATTTTCCCGATGTAAAAGACTGTCTGAAGCTTCAATCAAAACCCACGCCTCGCTTTTACCGAGTGGCCCAGGACTTTGAAAATCTGCGCCTTGAAATTGAATCTTTGAAGACAAAACCTCGGGTGAGTATTGTCCTTTATGGTGAATACAGTGCTCTTGTTCCACGTGTGAATTTTGTAAAAAACTACTTTGAACTTTTGGGCCTTGAAGTCCTAGAATTAGGAAAGTCTCAAAGTGATTTGGAAACTTTTAAAAAAGAACTCTCACAGAATAAAAATGAAATCATCGTTCTTTGTAGCTCTGATGATAACTACGAAATCTTAAAAGAGAGTTTGCCTCCAACTTCCGCTGATAAATTTATCGCAGGTAAATTTAGCCTGACTGGTTATCAAAATCTTTTTGCCGGTCAGAATGTGTACGAGGTGCTTGAGGCCTTAGTGAAAAAGTGGGGATCAAAATGAGTAAAATTGATTTCACTCAAGTTCCTTGGTCTACTCCTGAACTCAAAGCAGTTTCAGGACCAATGGTCATGACTTTTCCTGAAGGGATTGATCTCAGAACCTCTTATACAGACTCTGATATTAAATTTGAAAAACTCACTCACTCTCTTCCGGGTCAGGCCCCTTATATTCGTGGGCCCTATGCCTCTATGTATTCAGTGCGACCGTGGACTATCCGCCAGTACGCAGGATTTTCTACCGCTGAAGAATCAAATCGATTCTACCGTGATAATTTAACGAAGGGCCAAAAAGGTCTATCTATTGCTTTTGATCTGGCCACTCACCGTGGTTATGATTCTGATCATCCTCGAGTGAAAGGGGATGTGGGAATGGCCGGTGTGGCCATTGACTCCATACTTGATATGCGAATTCTCTTCCAGGGCATCCCTCTGGATCAAATGTCGGTATCCATGACTATGAATGGGGCCGTGATCCCCATTCTTGCTTTGTTTATCGTTGCTGGAGAAGAACAAGGGGTAAAACCCGAGCATCTCACCGGCACCATTCAAAACGATATTTTAAAAGAATTCATGGTGAGAAATACTTATATCTATCCACCTGCGCCTTCTATGCGTTTAATCGCAGATATTTTTAGTTACACCTCCAAGCACATGCCAAAATTTAATTCAATTTCAATCTCTGGCTACCATATGCAAGAAGCTGGTGCCACTGCCGATCTTGAACTCGGGTATACATTGGCCGATGGTTTAGAATATTTGCGCACGGGAATTAAATCCGGACTGGATGTGGATCACTTCGCTCCTCGATTGTCTTTTTTCTGGGCCATTGGCATGAACTACTTTATGGAAGTGGCCAAGATGCGCGCTGGTCGCTTGATTTGGAGCAAGATTGTTTCAGATTTTAAACCGAAAAATAAAAAGTCACTCGCTCTTCGCACTCACTCTCAAACTTCTGGTTGGAGCTTAACTGCCCAGGATGTATTTAATAATGTGACCCGTACTTGCATTGAGGCCCTGGCCGCGACTCATGGCCACACTCAGAGCTTACACACAAACTCCTTAGACGAAGCCTTGGCCCTGCCCAGTGAGTTTTCGGCACGTATTGCACGTAATACTCAGCTCTTTATTCAGACTGAAACTGATACCTGTGATGTCATTGGCCCATGGGGTGGAAGTTATTTTGTAGAATCTCTCACTCAAGATTTGGCCTTGAAAGCTTGGGCCCATATTGAAGAAGTGGAATCCCTTGGTGGAATGAGTGCTGCCATTGCTAAGGGCATTCCGAAAATGCGCATAGAAGAAGCAGCTGCACGCACACAAGGAAGAATTGATTCAGGAGTTCAGCCCATTGTAGGGGTGAACCTTTACCGCCGCGAAAAAGATGATGTACCTAATATTTTGCAAGTAGAAAACTCATCAGTTCGTGAAGCTCAGATCCAGCGACTTAAAAAACTAAAGTCAGAGCGTAATCAAGCCTTGGTGGATGAAAAATTAAATGACATGACACAAGCTTGCCAGAACGGCACAGGAAATCTTCTGGCCTTGGCCGTAGAAGCAGCTCGCGCTCATGCCACTGTGGGAGAGATGAGTCTTGCTATGGAAAAAGTTTTTGGCCGTCATCAGGCCGAAATCCATACCATCCAGGGTGTGTATATTAAGGAAGTTCAACAAGGAAAATACAGCGTGAAAGACTTGCAAGTTTTGATTGATGTCTTCCAAAAAAATGAAGGACGCAGACCTCGTGTTCTCATTGCTAAAATGGGCCAAGATGGTCACGATCGCGGACAGAAGGTCATCTCTACAGCTTTTGCAGATCTGGGCTTTGATGTGGATGTGGGGCCTCTGTTTCAAACTCCTGATGAAACTGCTAAGCAAGCAGCGGAAAATGACGTCCACATTATTGGAGTTTCTTCACTGGCAGCTGGTCACTTAACCCTTGTGCCTGAATTGAAAGCGGAACTCAAAAAATTAGGGCGGGAAGATATCTTAGTAACTATCGGTGGAGTCATTCCTCCTCAAGATTATGATAAACTCTATGCTATGGGTGTGGCAGGTATTTTTGGTCCAGGAACTGTGATTGCCGATGCGGCCCGGGATCTTCTCAAAAAACTCAACCAAGCTTTGGGATATAAATGAGAACAAACTTAGGTCTTCAAGATTATCTTCAGGGCTTTAAGGAAAAAAACCGCACTATCCTGGCGCGGGCCATAACCTTAGTTGAAAGTCATAATCCTGATCATCAGAAACTTGCTCAAGAATTATTGAAAGCTCTTCTGCCTCAAACAGGAAAATCTCTAAGGATAGGGATTTCTGGAACTCCCGGAGTAGGAAAGAGTACTTTTATCGAAGCCTTTGGTAAAATGCTGACCTCGCAAAATAGAACTATGGCGATCCTTGCTGTAGATCCAACTTCGCAAAAAAGTGGTGGGTCAATTTTGGGTGATAAAACACGCATGAATGAATTGGCCATTGATCCTTTGGCCTTTATTCGTCCCAGTCCCTCGGGAGAAACTCTTGGTGGGGTGGCCAAGCGCACCCGTGAATCACTTTTATTATGTGAAGCTTTTGGTTTTGATTTTGTGATGGTGGAAACAGTGGGTGTAGGCCAGTCAGAAACGGCCGTGGCCCAGATGGTAGATATTTTCATCATGCTTTTGCAACCTGGAGCAGGGGATGATCTTCAAGGAATTAAACGCGGAATCTTAGAGATGGTAGATATGGTGGTGGTGACTAAAGATGATGGTGAAAATCAAAAGATCATCGAGAAGGCCAAACACGATTATGAGCGCGCTCTTCATATCTTGCGAAACGAAGGTTGGATTCCTCCGGTGCTTTCATGCTCGGCCTATACTAAAAATGGACTCCCTGAAATTCAGAAGGCCATTGAGCATTTCTTCACCACTCAAAAGGACTCCATAAAAGAGAAGCGCAATCAGCAAGGACTTGATTGGATGTGGCAGCTCATTTATGACGGACTCAAAGACAAGCTTCATCAGGATTTTGATTCTGATCTCACCAAATCTGAAAAGGAAGTTCTTTCTCAAAAACAAACTGCCCCTCAGGCCGCTCAAGATATTCTTAAAAAATTTTTCAAGTAATGACTAACGATCAAAAAATTGCTCTTCAATGGATGGAAATGGTTGAGAGTGACAAGAGCAAAGTCCGTGACGATGATATCTACCCTCGTTTAAAGAAATGGGCAGTGGATCCTGGATTTAAAGACATTCTTGAAATTGGGTGTGGGCAAGGAGTCTGCTCTAAGCACTTAGGCCTAATTCCTAAAAACTACACCGGAATTGATACTTCGGAATTTCTTATTGAGCGCGCTGAAAAGTTATATTCTTCTCCCCATAAAAAGTTTCTCCAGGCCCATGCCAGTTCGCTGCCTTTTAAGAATTCTAGCTTTGATGGGGTTTACCTAATTTCGGTGATGCATCTTTTAGAAGATCTACCTCTTGCACTTGCAGAAATTCACCGGGTATTGAGACCAGAAGGTCGGTTTCTCATGATGACGGCCAATCCTCATGCTTACTCTTTGTGGACCAACTCTTATGCCAATGGAGATCTCAAGGGGAGCCGTTTTGAAGGACGAAAAGCAGATATAATAGAAACTTTGCATCTGCATTCAATGGATTACATCAAAGAAAATTTTCAGTCAGCGCATTTAGAAATTCAGGTTACTGAAGAGTTTAGAAATAAGCTCTATCTTCAGATTGAAGGAAGAAAACTCGGCGCCGTCGAAGCTTCGCGTTAGTTTAGGACCTTTTCAAATCTCAATTCAATAACTATGATTTGTGGATGAAAAATATTCTTCTTATTACCTTAAGTGCACTCCTCATTTCTCTTACAGCTTTTGCTCAATACGGAAGACGTCAATACGTCCTTGGTAAAGGCAGCGATGGGGCCCTTCATTGCTTCAGAGCGAATGCTTCGGGCAGACCTTACGGCAATGCTTTGAAAGGCAAATACTGTTTGGCCTTTTACCGTTTAGACTTGGGCTCTGATGGTCACACTCACTGCTTTATGGCAGATAAAAATGGAGTTACTTATGGCAGAGCCGTAGCTCCAAGGTATTGTCAGGGAAGAGGTTAGTATGTTTAAAGAATTTAAAGAATTTTTACAAAAGTACGGAGTTATTGGTTTGGCCATTGCGGTCATCATCGGCGGAAAGTTAAATCTTTTGGTCACAAGTTTAGTGAATGATCTTTTAACTCCCTTAATTCTTCAACCAGCTCTTCAGGCCGCAGGCCTAGATAATATCAATAAATTACAAATAAGCGGAATTTTCTATGGCAAAGTTCTGAGTGCATTGATTGAGTTTACCCTGGTAGCGTTTATGATTTTTATTTTCTCAAAAAAACTTCTTAAAGAAGAAGCCGCTACTCAGAAATAGAATTATTTTCTCACCGGTGCCTGATTCTGAAGGGCCCTGGTTATTTCTTGTTTCACCTCAGCAAGACTTGGCATATCTGAAGCCGTTCGGGATTTTGGCGAGTGGAATAAACTTCCATACAAAGAGTCATTTAAAAGATTTGTTTTCAGGTTCCAGATTTGCCAGCACGGCATAGGATACCTCTGTTCTCCTCGAAGTGGAATTTCTGGGTCTTGCAAGTGGCAAGCTTCTCTGGCCTGATTTACTCTTTCCACTGAACTCAAAGCAGGTGATGGTGCGTGAGGATCATAGCCTCTTCCTGTATTTTGGGTGCGGGGATTTAATCCTGCGGCCCGGGCACTTACGGCAAGCTCCTCCTGTCTCCAACCAATTTCAATTGAAGCAAACCCCGCCTTCATGGCATAGACTGCACCGGTTACATCAGCTTCAGTCTCCATCCAATTGATGGAAAAATCGTTTTCAAAATATCTGGCAAAGATTTGTTCAAGTTGATTCAAAAGTCTTTGGTCTTCATCTTGAAGGCGATCCATTTCAGCTTGAGATTCACCTTTTTGCAGGTTTATAATTTTCTCTAGATTCAATTGCTTTTCGCGGATAGTTGAACTTGCTAAGTCATGATCAGGTTCCGGAACAGGATTTCCTTCAAGTGGAGTGTGCCTTAAGGCAATGTGAGCAAGCTCATGGCCAATAACGTAGGCGAGTTGAGCTTCATTTTGGGTGCGAAGAATATTTCCAGTTTCGATTGTTAAGGAACGCTGATCAGCTTCGGCCCAGGCCCTTTCTGAATTTGTGAGTTCAGGTCCCACACAAATTTTTTGAGGGTCTAGGTCACCATTAAAAACTTCTGGATTGGCATTGATTATTTCCGAAGCAATGCCTTGAATGTAGCGGGTGGTAAGTGGAAGTCTTTGTGGGAAAGCTGTATTCGAGCAAGTTTTAAGAGTGAATTGGGTTGAGCGTCTCAGAGTCAGCGTAGTTTCAGCTCCCAAGACCTGGTTAACATTAAGAAGCATGATAAGAAGTGGGAGTATCGTTTTCATCTCGAAATCATAGCCCAAAAGTGGGCCCCGGTGGCCTTCTTGAGTAAGAATGATCAGGACTGTCTAAATTTTTTACGCCAGCTCTTTCTATCCCCGCATCTTCCACAAAAGCTGAGAGAGATAGGGGCGTCTTGTCTCCCCCGTGGCCACCATCAATAGCTTTGTAATCTTTAGATTCTCTGGATCTGTAAATAGCAGAATCAGAAGCTCTTGAATGTAGTTAGTATTCAAAGTGATGTAGTTATCTGTCCCCACACCAAGCTTTAAACCTTTCTTCTCCCACCATGAAAATGGATGGTCTTTATAATCAGTGAAACTGGTGGTGAGTTTATTATTCGAAGAGGGAAGAGCAATGAGTCCTACACCTTTATTGATCATGCGGTTTAGCACATCATGCTGATAGTGTTCCACTTCTCGAGCAGTGTGAAACTTTATCTTCACAAACTCTCTTTTCTCATCAGAAGAAAGAAGCTCTCCCGTAAATAGTTTTTCGCGGATGTTGGTATGCTCTCGCCAATCCATATCCATGAGCTCTTTCCAATCCGAAGATCCTTCTTGAATTGTTTCTCCGTGCTCGTTATCTAAAACCAAACGGCGATAAAGAGAGTGGAAATAAAAATTTGGATTAATCCCGAGAGAGAGACCGTGCTCAAGTGTGTCGATGTGCCAGATGTTCAGAGAGTTATCTACTGCCTGCACACCTTTTTTCAGTGTGTGCCAAGTTTCACCGTGGTGGGACCGGATAGCAAAACCTTTAAAGTGCAGCTTCCTGAAGCCTTGTTGCATCTCCATGAAATGACCCTTGCGGTAAAGGTCTCTTTCACTTCCTACGGTATCGACTTCTTTGAGATAAGGAACGAGGAAGGGATACTTATCCAGCATATCGAGGATGGCGTCCACTTGATGAAGGAAGTGATCTTTCTTCGTAGCAAAATGGGCAGCATCAAAAAAGTTCGCCTCTTTTCGAAAACAGGGAGAGAGAACAAAATCAAATGTAGGGTTCTCATTTTTAAACTGCATGAAGCCTTCGTAGAGGCCCAAGACCACATCTTCTTCTTTTAAATTCTCAAGGCCCGGGATCTGCTCATCAGCACTTTGATTTGCGCGTGAGAGAGTAAACTTCAAGCGCAGCATACCAACGTTGAACTTATTAAAAAGTTCAGAGGCCATATGATAGGCCGCAAGTTTATGTATCTCTTTAGTGGTCAGAATAAGTTTTGGGAGAAGAAGAATTTTAAGATAGCGGTCAAAAAATTCATCATCTTTTAAGCGCACTAAATTATCTACGTCTTCCACCGTGCGTATTTTTTCGGCCGTCCCTATTCCGTAAACTTTGTTGATGATCTCAAAGTACACTTCTTTCTGAGGGCCTTCTAAGAGTTGCATTAAATGAGGATGAATGAACTCTGCCGAAAGAGATCCGGTTAAATGGATATGCTCTTCGATATAGTGCTTGGGAAATTTTTTAAAAAATTGGAAGAGTGCTGCTGAAACGGGATGAGCAAGGAGAGTTTTAATTTCCACTTCATCGTTTTGAAATCCAGAAATCAGGCGTCTAAATTCTTGGAGAGATTTTTTCACCTGGGCCTGATCATCTTTTGAATCCCCCATCACGGCGAGTTCAAGAGTATCACCCAAAGAGATCCCGTTTGTTTCCGAGATGATTCGCGTGAGATGATCTGTAAGCAGATCTATTTTTGTATTTTTGGCCATAAGATTACCTTTGATTTCGTATCGGTATTTAAGGAATCCAGTTGAGAGAAATAATCCGACTGGAAGGCTTAGGATTTTGCATTTGGACTTTAGGGATCATAGCTGTTTCTAGAGGGATTGAGAAGCAGCACGTGGAGTAGTGGAGAGGAGTTCTTTAAGTTTTGTCCGGTCTAAGAGGTCACTGCCTTCCATAAAGTGCACAAGGTCAGTGATGGAGTCGTTCCCCCAGAAGAGTTCACCCTCAACCACAAAACTGGGAACACCAAATACGCCATGAGAGATAGCTTCCTGAATATTTTTTTTGAGCTCTACCTTGGCCTCTTTGGAAAAACTCTTCTCATAAATTTCTTCAGCGGGAAGTCCTGCTTCTTTCAAGACCCGCACCAGTTCATCTGGCTCTCCCATATCGATGCGATCCTGCCAGCCGGCCTTCCAGAGAGTTTCAATCACTCGCTCTTGATGGGGACCATTGAGGGCCAGGCGAAGAGCGTAAAGAGAATTAAACGGATGAGTTTTTGGAGTGGTGAAAGGGATATTATTTCGGACCCCGTAGCGCAGACATTGCTTAAGTAAAAACTCTCTTTTGGGAGTGATTTCCCCGGGACCTTTAATTCCCCATTCATTCAAAAGAGGACCTAAGGCCACAGGTGCATAACGAATGGTAAAGGATTTTGAAGCTCTTAACTGCTGCAAAGATATCCAGGCAAAGTAAGAAAACGGCGATAAAAAATCAAAGTAAAAAGTTAACTCTTTCATAGAGTTACGAGTTTGCCTTGACACCAACTGAGTTGTCTACTCAACATTTTTCTTGCTTTTTATGCCAGCTCTGATATTATGACGCATCCCGATATGTAGATTTTAACCTGGCCGTTGCACGTTTTTCCCCGTTGGACGTTTGTTGAAGAGCACAGGTTGGATCATCCAAGAGACTAATGTCTTCTTTGGGTATAAACATGAAAAATTTCTTTGCGAACATTCTCACTCTGGTGATGCTCTCTTTCTTTGCCGTCTCTTGTGGAAGTAATGGTGCCGGTACTCTTCAAGGAGTTCAGGTTTCTACTACAACTAACTCTAATAATGACGTGATGATGTCATTCGCCGCCAACCTCAATCTTGGCGCACTTTCTTTTGCAGCTATCTCGCTTCCGATCTATAACCCACAATCGAAAACTCAAGTGGGTCAAGTTGAACTCGTTCCTGGTCTTAATGGTGTGAATCAGATCAAGATTTCTGTGAACTTAACTTCTCTTTCTGGTGTTCAAACAACAATGGCGGTTTTACCTAACGGTAACATGATCCCGCTTATTGCTGGTAACCAGACTGTAGCGGTTAATCTTGGTAATGGTGCTCGTCTTTATCTCTCTGTTTCTGAAAATGTTACTGCTATCGGTGTAGCTGTACCTATATCTGCTTTTGATCAAATCGGGTCAACACTTCCAGGGTTGAACTTCTTTCCGATCATGAACACTAATGGTGTAGTTGCTACTGCTGGTATCTTCACTGGTCTTAATGCCGGACAAAACGGTATCGCTGTAGTTGCTGACTTATCTTCGATCATTAAACTTGGGAACATCATGCCTTCATCGTCAATTGCGATGTTACAGGCCGAAGAATCTCAAGGTTCATCGATCAAACTTGACTACAGATCTCATAAGCCAAATCAGTCTGCTCAGAACAAACTAGCAGCTGCATTCTCGGCATTGAATGCTAAGAGAGTAGTGTTGAAAATTAAATAGGAAAGTATAAGGTCTAAGGATGGACTACAGATAAAGAAAGGGCCTCATTGATGAGGCCCTTTTTATTTTAGATTCTACTTAACAGAACAAGTAATGACTTTTCCGTTGTAAATAAGGTTCGGATTTTCACCTTTTGAGCATACTACAGTGGCAGACTCGGAAATTTCACTATAAATACATATCGTAAAAGAATTCTCTTGGTAGCTGGCATATACTTCTGCCGTTGACTCACCAACAAGAGCTTCAGATTCATTCGCATAAGTCTGTAGCTTCAAATTCTGAATAACCTTTCCATTTGGTGAGTAGGTTTTTACAAGACATTCTGGCTTCGCAGCTAATGCTGAAAACGATAAAGACATGAGGACTAAAATCAAAAATTTCATAAGTATCTCCTTGTAAGTACTTCAGGGTGAATAATTTTATTAGTAACCAAATATGTATTCTTTTAAACTCACTTGATTTTCAGGAAGGCAAACCGGAGTTGACCAAAAATTCTTTTTGGTTAACGGCTTTTTACAATAAGAAAAATTATCTTCCGATTTACCTGCTCCAAAATGTGTTCTCAAATATCTAAGGTGAAAATTAGGTTGAAAGGAGTAGTTCAAGTTTGGCTCAAATGCTTTGTCGATCTCGTTAGCTACTATGCTTAAAGCTGTATTGATTTCCATCTTGGAGTTATCAAAAGGTAGTTGTTGAAGATTGATCAGTAATTTGTTGAATCTGTTTTTGCAATCTTGTTCCGATTTCTTTAAAACTTTGCAAGTACCAGCCATTCTCCCTTCAAATCTTTTGGAACTAAACATCTGCCAAAGACTTAAAGAAGAGTTCTTATTGATATAGACTCGTTCTTCAAGTGCAGCGGCAAGTGAATCAATGTTTTTGTTAGCAAATATTCCTTCAACTAAATCGTTCACAAATGCTTCGTGAGCAGAAAGGCTTTTAGGAAGAGTATGGTGTAAAACTTCATGAAGAAGAATTTTTCCCATTGATTCATTTCCATAGCTTAGTGTTTTCTTGCTAAGATAAACGGGTGACCCTTTTTCTTCCCCTGTCATGGCCCCGAGGCTTGTGAATGTTCTCAGATCTTTAGGGAGACGGTAGGTATCAGTATTTTCAGTTTGAACAATGAGGATATTTTCTAAGTACAAAAACTTTTCACTGACCGCGAGTTCTTTGAACTCTTGTTCGACCTCTTTTTTAAAATCTTCAGAAAAACCAGAGGCCTGCAGCTTATCAAGGGCCAGATCTAGACCGTTCTCAAGTTTTGATTGATCAGGGTAAGCTGAAGCGTAGACTTGAAAAGGGTCTCCTCCATGTCCGCCTGCGCCTTCTCCAGCGAAGACTTTTAGACTCATGAGTAAAATTAAACCTGCAAATGTTTTCATACAAAACTCCTATTTAATCTTTCTGTAAGGGATAAAGGTAAACACCAAATTCATAAACTTTACTTCGCTTTCCGCCTTCCAGAAGAGCACTCATCCTATTTGTGAACTCTTCAACTAAAGCTTTTGCTTCGACCATTTTTGTTTCATCGATGGCCATCGTCATATAAGTCATGCTTCGCTTATCAATTGGATCGTTGTCTACAGAGTGAATGGCCTTCTCTAAGCTCTGTTTTACATGCTTCTTTAAGGCCGCATTTGTGAGGTGCTTATCTGCTGTTGTAAAATGCGACTCCGTGCAGACGTAGGTGTTATTTTCTTTTTCTAGAAGTCCAACCTCGAGTAGCCTTTCTGTAGCGAGCTTGGCCTCTAGCTCAGTTATGCCTAGTTGAGATGCTATCCACTTATGGCTTGAATTAAAATTTTCTACATATGTCAGCATCAAGATGGCGTAGTGGTACCAATCTCCAATAATCTTGAAGAGCTCGATATCTAAATGTTTTGGTTCAAGCGGAGTCCGGGCTTTTTTGAAAACAGGGCTTAAGCGTTTAAGACCTCTGCTTTGATGACGAGAGGCCAATGAATCTAGGAATTTTTCTTCAGCTTGAGGTGTAAGGCTTAAGTGGGTCATAATTTTCTGGGCACATTTATAGGATGGCACCTTCTTACCAGATAAAAACTGAGACAATACTCCTGGAGAAATTTCACAGGCACGAGCAAAGGCCCTCAGCGAGTACCGAGGGTTTTTCTCACATCGACGTGACATTTCCTCAGTTAAACAGTTTAAAAAAAAGTCTCTATTCGTTTCCATGGCGAACAATTACCGTAGTTCGACGCCTGGTGCAACACTGTTGTAAACAAAGTGTTCTCAATAGTGGACTAAAAAGAAAACAGGTAATTTTTACAGAGTAGGGAAGAGTCTCAGATAAGAGAGAACGATAAAAAAAGGGCCTCATTGATGAGGCCCTTTTAATTTTAGATTTTTTTAGAACCGCGACTCGTTTTAGAGTTGGTTTTTTTGCGACGTTTTTCAGCGTCCTCTAGCTTCTCTTTCTGTTTTACAGAAGGTTTTTTGTAAGCTTCGCGAGCACGGTACTCTTTAACAATTCCGTATGCATCACAAAGACGTTTGAATTTTTTAAGGGCGCGCTCAACGGCAAAGCCATCAGTGATATCAATACGAATTTTGTCTTTTGCATCTTTCTTGTTGTCGTAGGCCATGAATCCTCTCAAAGGTTAAGTTAGGAGCTTTTGTGTGTTTCTAAAATTAGCATAACCCCCTAAAAAGGCCAGTAGATTTAAAAATGTTGCAGAGTTTAACAGAACTTAAAGCTTTATAGTCGCCAGGAATGGATAATGGTCAGAGGGGAGAATGTTTTTTTGCTCCATTCTGCGGGGTACTGGAAGGGGTGCTCCCTCCAAAGTCCGATATCTGGGAAAATAACATTCCATAGGATCAATTAGGTGAGTGAACTTCTCGGAAATAAAAAGGTAATCAATTTGTTGCACAAATCGGTTTCCCCCACGGTTAAAGTAGATGTAGCTAAAGCGCTCTTCATCCGGAATTTTGGCGAGATAGGCGATGTCTTTTAAGTCAGTGGCCTTATAAATTTCAGAGAACTCTTCTTCTGTATCTTGTTCACCAGCATGTCCGTTAAAGTCCCCACCTATGAGAACCGGCACACCCAATTTTTCTAGATCCTGATAAATCTCAATCAGTCCTTTCACTTCCAGAATGCGGCGATTGCGGCCTTCAAAGTCGGTCTTGCGCATGTCAAGTTTTGATTTGATATGCACTAGAAGCAGAACCATTTTGATTTCTCCACCTTTTTTAAAATCTAGCCGTAAAACATCCCGGGAAAATCGGCGGGCAGGATAGGGAAGTGGAAAATCAATATGCGAGTGAATATCAAGCTCGTAGTTAAGAGTTTTTTTCACCAAGTATCCCAGATCAATTCCGCGGTCAGAATTTGAAGGAAGACTCAAAGAAAAGTATTCATCGTTTAAAAGATATTTTGCAAAATTATGCAGAGACTCAGGTCCACCCACTTCAGTCATCATCACAATATCGGCCTGTGAATCTCTCACTGCTTGGGCGAGCATTAGACATTTCTCTTTGGATTTATTTGAGAAAAGACTTGAGCTCATGAGCTGCCATTTAATTTCTGTCATCTCAGGAATAGGCGTGTCAGTGAACTTATCCATGAAAAGAAAAAGATCTTGAGCATTAAGGACCATGATTTTAAGGCGTGAATCCATAAAACAAGGATAGCATAAAATGTCATTAACACGGCAAGCCTTATCCCATCGGTCTAGGTTTTCTAAGCTTAGAGAATATTTTTAAGGAGTACTTTATGAAATCCCTTTTTTTAGCATTGGCCATTCTGTGCACGTCGAATTTTTCTTTGGCGCAGGAGAATCTCTCAACTGCGGAATCCAAACTCATGTTCCAAGACGGAGTGAGGCTCTGGCAAAAAAGAGATGTTAAAGAGAGTCTGGAAGAATCCATTTCAAAATTTGAACACGCCCTTTCAGGTGATCCAAAAAACTTAGAAATTTTGACTTACCTCACACGTGGATATTTTCTTTTAGGGGATGCTCACATCGATGACTCTGATCAAAAGAAAATTAAATTTGACCGGGCCCGGGAATATGGGGAAAGAGGTCTTGATACCAATGAAGCTTATAAAAAGCGCAAAGATAAAGACGATGCAGAAAAAGCTGTAGAAGAGCTTACTTTGCGTGAAGTAGAAATTCTTTACTGGTCAGCTGCCAGTTTAGGAAAATGGGCCAAGGCCAACGGGGTTTTCTCTTCCCTTAAATTTAAAGGCCAAATTCTGGCTTCAATTAAAAGAATAGAAAGACTTAATCCAAAATTTTTCTATGGTGCTGTTCCACGCTACTGGGGAAGCTTCTACGCTGTGGCCCCAGGCATTGCTGGTGGTGATATGAAAAAGAGTAAGAAAGCTTTTGACCAGGCCATCGCCCAAGCTCCTGAGTGCCTTGCTAACCGTGTCCTTTTGGCCGAGTTATATTGGGTGAAGCAAGATAACAAAAAAGAATTTAAGAAAGAATTGCAGTTAGTTTTAGCTTCTCCAAATGGTCCTAAAGAACTTGAGCCAGAGAATATGCTAGAGAAAAAGAAAGCTGAGAAGTTGCTAGAGAAGGAAGACGATTTATTTTAAGCCAAAAAAAAGCCCCCTAACGGGGGCATTAAAAGAATCAATTAAGGATAAACTCTTCTCGCTCCAGTTTTGTCAATTTCAGAGAGAATCATATTCTGAAGAATATTTCTCCCACCACACTGAGGGTAGTGCATGACCGAGAGTTGGTCGTAAGCAGTTACGGATTCGAAATCTCCGGCCTCAGGACAAATCCCACGGCTGCTTTTAGAAATATGCTCATGTCTAAATCCAAGAGCGTGACCTAGTTCATGACGTAGAAATCCACTTAGAGCTACAAAGCTGTAACTAAAAGATGATCCATCGATGATGACGTTTCTAGCAGGTCTGGCCTCGCTAGGGAAAAAGGCACGGGCCAGGTAGGCTCCACCACTTGTAGGTCTCACATCGAAGACAACATTATTATTTGAAGCATCACATCTGGCATCTTCGTTAGACTTGTAAACAAATCTCACGCCGGCCGCATCCATCCAGTCTTGAGTGGCCACATGCATGGCCTCCACAACGTCTTTCTTTTTATTTTTGAAGAGGTCGCTGATGCAATAAGAGATGGCCTTTCTTTTGTCAGTACTCCAGATGTCGTAAGCGCGAAGACCTTTTTTACTTACAATAAGTTTATTATTGTCCATGAGAAGAGTACCCAGGTAGTTCTGAACATCTTTTTCAGAGGCCAGGGCAATATCACCGTCGACGATATACTTTCCACCTTCAAAAGCTTCTTTCACTTGCGCAGCTGCTAGTTGAGAGAGAAATAATCCGAAAAAAAGTTGGGCGATTTTAAAGCTCATCTATGCCTCCTTGATGATTGAGGCAGATACTAGATGAGTCGGGTATGTGAGATAAATGAAAAAGTATTCATAAATTCTGACACAGAAGTGAGGTAATGTGAGGACGGGAGATTCGTCAAAGAATTTAAGTACTTACAGGATAAAATTGAAAGGAACTGCTACAGCGAAAGCTACTGCAAGAACGATAGCAGTGCCAACACGAGTAATGGCCATGACTTTATAAGGTATTTGTTTCATAGAGTGTCTCCTGCTCTTAGTTTAATGTCCTGAAGTGTTGGGGTCAACGTTTTGGATGATCATTTTTAATAGCGGGCAAGGTCTGGGTCTATGGTGGTGGACCACTCGTCAGTTCCTCCACGTAAAGATAGAGCATCAAAACCATGGGACTTCAGAAATTGCGTGGCATAAAGGCTGCGCACACCGTGGTGACAGTAAACAATCAGAGGCAGTTTATCTTTTGGTAGTTCGTGGTAGCGGGTTTCAAGTTCGTGGAGAGGGATATGAAATCCACCAAGAGAGCAAATCTCGCGCTCTTCATTTCGGCGAACATCTAAAAAATGGAAAGGCTTTTTCTGATTAATCCATCCTACGATTTTATCCGGTGTAATTTCCATTAAGGTTTTTCCATTTGACCCATTTCAAATTTATTAAAGACTACAGTTCCTGCTGGCACACTTTCTGTGAGCCACACGTTCCCACCAATCACTGCACCTTTCCCGATAATTGTTTCTCCACCGAGAATGGTAGAGTTGGCATAGATCACAACATCGTTTTCAATGGTAGGATGACGCTTAACTGATTGGAGACGCTTCTTCACACTCAGTGCACCTAAAGTTACACCTTGATATATTTTTACGTTATTACCAATATGAGAAGTCTCTCCCACCACCACACCTGTTCCGTGATCAATAAAAAAACTATCACCAATGGTCGCACCGGGATGAATGTCTATCCCCGTTTTCTCATGACCGTACTCACTCATGAGTCTTGGCAACAAAGGAATTTTGAGCATTTCTAAGGCGTGGGCCAGACGATAAATGCAAACAGCATAAAATCCAGGATAGGTTGTGATCACTTCTTCGCGACTATAGGCCGCAGGATCTCCCGCAAAAGCTGCGACTACATCTAAATCAAGCTTTGCAGCAATGGTGGGTAAACTATTAAAGAAATCTTCAACTTTCGAACTCGCTTCTGCTTTGAGTGTTGGGCTTAAGACTGAAACTGACTCAAAGTATTGAGTGAAGCGCTTCTTGAGTTCCAGTAAAAGTGCATCAATTGATTCCGGAGTTCTTGATCCGAGGCATCCGCGTTGAGGAAAAAGTAAGCAGATAAGTTCGTCCACGGACTGGCGAACCTCTGGAATATTCATCACAATCGTGGCCGATTTGTAGCGATCACTATGAAAATACTGGGCAAGTTTAGAAGACATGAGAGACCTTTTGGAGTATAAAGTATCCACCTTAAATTACCTTAAGACGCAGGGAAAATTCAATGAATCTTCGAGCCAAACTTCAATCCACAGGCCTTTTACAAGTCATCGGCAACACCCCGGTGCTAAAAGTTCAGTCTTTGAGTGCTCTAACTGGCTGTGAAATCTTCATGAAGTGCGAAAACGCCAACCCTGGCGGGACAATAAAAGACCGTCCGGCGATGAAAATGGTGGTTGAGGCCATTATTCGTGGTGACCTTAAACCAGGTATGAAAATTGTTGAAGGTACGGCAGGAAACACGGGAATCGGATTGGCCTTAGTGGGCCAGGCCCTAGGTTATAAAGTCATTGTGGTCCTGCCTCGTGGCATGGCCCCTGAAAAACATAAAGTTTTAAAGCTCTACGGGGCCGAAATTGTGGAAACAGACGCCGTAATTTTTCCCGATGAAAAACACTTCTTTAATGTTGGTAAAAAAATTGGTCAAGGTGATCCTAATCACTGGTGGGCCAATCAGTTTGATAATCCTGATAATTATCTCTCTCACTACGAGACTACTGCACCTGAGATGTATGCCCAGATGGGTGGAAAAATTGATGCCGTTGTTGTGGCCGCAGGTTCTGGTGGAACCGCTGCCGGTGTTTCAAAATACATGAAAGAAAAAGATCCTAAGATCAAAATCATCATGCCAGATCCCGTAGGAAGCGGCATTGTTCATTTCTTTAATGAGGGTGCTTTTAAAACTGATGGTGCCTATACCATGACAGAAGGAGTGGGGATCACTCGCATGGTGGGAAATTTTGAACATATCAAGCAAGACAGGTGTTTTACCATTGATGATCAGAAGCTCACTTATCTAGCTATGTATATGCGCGAGAAAGAGGGTCTGGTTATGGGTATGTCTTCTATGCTCAATCTTGCTGGGGCATTTCAAACTGCCTTGAGAAATGGTCCCGGGCAGCGGATCATCACCTTCATGTGTGATGGTGGAGACAGAGCGATTTCAAAAATGTATAATCCAGAATTTCTCAAAGAAAAAAACATTGATGGATCTCTACTTTCAGAAAAAGAAGTTACAGAGATTTACCGAGCATTGTAGGCACTTTAAATTCGTAGATGCCTTTGATCTTATGGTTTGAAATAATTTTCCCGGTCGTCTGATCTCTCTCATCAAATTTTGGCAGCAGGATATTGTTTCTTAAGCAATACTCCTCATAAAATTCTTTCTTGGTATGATGCTCATCTGAAACGACATCAAAAACCTCTCCGGAAATATTTTTTTCAATCATTGCCAGTGTGACTCCAATGGCGTCGGTGAGATGCAGTAGGTTCACAGGAGAATTTGGACTAGCAATCTGGCTTCTACCACTTAAAACTTT
Organism: Bacteriovorax stolpii; assembly: GCA_945890905.1. Classification (GTDB taxonomy): domain Bacteria; phylum Bdellovibrionota; class Bacteriovoracia; order Bacteriovoracales; family Bacteriovoracaceae; genus Peredibacter. The sequence continues at coordinate 785 of CAMDDI010000025.1, read as the reverse complement.
TCCAGGATGGCGCTTCTCACCTAAAAGACCTCCAAAGCGTAGGATCACTGATTGAGGATAATTATTTGTAAGCCAATTCTCTTGGGCGAGTAAGATTTTTCCTGATGCACTGTCATTATGTACTGAAGTTGAGCTGATAAATATAATTTTACATTCATCAGTGAAGGGCCACTCATTCATCCAAGTCAGCTGTTGATCAAATGGCGGAATATTTAAAACCATGACATCAGCATCTAATAGATTGCGGGGGGGAAGTTCAGGAAAATCTAAAAGATGAGTTTCAATTCCTAACTCATTAAGTTCTCTTTGTTTTTCATGGTTGCGAGTTGATCCTTTAACTTCATGACCTCTACCTTTGAGCTCTAAGGCCAAAGGCAGTCCATACCAGCCACATCCCAGGATTGAGATTTTCATTTTTTCTCCATAGATGTTTGCATTTGAAGGTACACACTTCGGACTTGAGGATAAAAAGGGGCCTTTTTAATATATGGCTCCATTTCGGCCAGCTGACAAACAGAACTGATTACATTGTAGGCGTCCATCCAGCGACCTTGAGAAAGATAGGCAAAAGCAAGGTTATAACTGATGGCCAGATTAATTGGATTACTCTCAAGACTCACTTCATAAAAGACAATCTGCTCTTTGTAATAGGCAGAAGCTTGACGAGTCTTGCCCACGTAGAAAAGTAAAAGCACAGCAGGAATGACCAGAGCGTATTTACTTGGAATCTTTTCAAGGAGCTTAAGCCACATGGCCATAAATACTGGGACAACAAGGTAGAGATG
>CAMDDI010000024.1 GCA_945890905.1 Bacteriovorax stolpii | reverse complement strand
AAAAGCGTCCCTTCACTGTGACCGCTTCTAACGGCGAAAAATATCAGGCCGACACCGTTATTATTTCAACCGGTGCTTCTGCAAAATGGTTGGGTCTTCCCAATGAAAAAGAACTCACTGGTCGTGGAGTTTCTACCTGTGCCACATGTGATGGATTCTTTTACCGAGACAAAATCGTTCACGTGGTAGGCGGCGGTGATACGGCCATGGAAGATGCTACGTTCATCACCAAGTTTGCTAAAAAAGTTTATATTGTTCACAGAAAAGATACTCTACGGGCCTCAAAACCCATGCAAGAGCGGGCAATTAATAATCCAAAAATTGAATTTCTCTGGGATTCAGCTGTTGTGGAAATTAAAGCTAACGAAGCTGGAGTCAATGCCATCGTGGTGGAAAACTTAAAGACTGGTAACAAGCAAGAGCGTGCTACCGACGGTCTCTTCTATGCTATCGGTCACACACCGAATACTTCATTTTTAAAAGGCCAACTTGATCTAGATAATCATGGCTTTATCCAAACTAAAAACGGTCCGGAAACAAATATCGCTGGTGTATTTGCTTGTGGAGACGTTCAGGATTCTTACTATCGTCAAGCAATCACTGCTGCAGGCTCAGGCTGTCAGGCCGCCATAAAGGCAGAGAGATTTCTTGAAGGCCACTGATCTCAAAAACCAATTTCTTAATTACTATCGCAAAAACGAAGTGCTGGTCTCCAGCATCGTTTTTGTGGGTGGCTTTGTCTTTGACTTACTCACTCTTGGTCGTATCGATGATCTTTTAAATCTCATCCAGCAGGCCATCTATCTCTGTATTCTAGGGACTCTTCTTCTGTACGAAATTAAAGTTAAAATTGGTTCAGTTACTTTATCTGAGCGCGGGAAAAAATTCTGGGAGTACCACGACCTAGTAGTTCACTTTCTGTTTGGATCACTTCTTTCAGTTTACACCATTTTTTACTACACCTCTGCCTCGGCCTTCACGAGTATTCTTTTTATTTTGCTCTTATCAGGACTTATGCTCGCCAACGAATTCCCGCAGTTCCAAAAAATTGGTCTTCCAGTGAGAGTAATCCTGTATAGCATCTGTATCTTGAGTTACTTCTCATTTTTTTATCCCATTCTTATAGGTCACGTAGGGGCAATTCCTTTTTGGCTGGGCTTTTTAACTTCGGCCGCCGTCATGGCCTTTATTTTAAGAATCAATTTTAAAGACAATAATGAGCTCGTCAAAAAACATGTGATGAATCCTGCCATTGGTGTTCATATCTTCTTTTTAGTGGGTTATTACTTTTCTCTGATTCCTCCAGTTCCGGTAGCAGTAAAAAAAATCGGTGTCTATTATGGAGACGTAGTTAAGACTGAGGGTAAATACTTAGGTCACTATCAGCGCCCCTTTTGGAAATTTTGGCAGCATGGATCTCAAGATTATCTCGCTCGCCCAGGAGATAAGGTCACAGTCCTTCTTTCTATTTTTTCTCCAGGCAACTTCGAAGATAAGGTTTACTTAAAGTGGTACTTTGATGATCCCAAAACCGGCTGGACTCTTCATGACAATATTGGACTTTCAATCTTGGGTGGACGTGATGAAGGTTTCCGAGGATTTGGAACCAAACAATCCTATGCCATGGGTGATTGGCGGGTAGTGGTGGAAACTTCCGATGGTCGGGAAGTTGGACGGATCAATTTTGAGATCGAAGCTGACTCAGATCGAACACCACGGGACTTTAAAACCGACGCTTTTTAGCCAACTTGTGGTTTTTACTAAAAACCTACCCGAGCAATTCTGACCAGTTTATTTTCCCCTTTGACACTCACATACAAAATCTGAAAAAATATTGAGATACGGATTCTTTGCCACGGAAAAGGCGAAGAGAACCATAAGATAAACCCAGCAATGAAACCAAGGACGGTGACAGATGCAGACTCCTCTCTTCAATTACACCACTCTCTCCACTCGTCTGGAAAAGACTACACGTACTTTATTTGTCACGTTGAACCGTCCAGATTATCAGAATGCTTTTCGAGTTGAGATGTTGTTTGAATTAGAGAGCCTTTTTGCATGGTGTACGACTCGCGTGGAAATCAATTCTATTGTGATTGATTCTTGCACTTCTCACTTCTCAACTGGACTTGAATTAAACGCACTCTCAGGTTTAACCGCCACTTCACTTGAAAAAACAAATATGAAATTGCAAAAAATTATTTTTGCAATGATGCAGTTGCCGCAAACCATTATCGTAGATCTTGGTGAGGGCTGCGATACTCTTGCATCTGAATTCGCTTTAGGTGCTGACATCCGTATCTGTTCTGAGAAATCTAAGATTGCTTTTAATCACGGCCGCTTCGGAGTGGTTCCTGCTGCTGGTGGCATGAGCATGCTCTCTGCTCTGGTGAATCCCTCATTTGCCCGATCTTGGGTTCTCACAGGTGCGCCTATAGCTAAAGATATGCTTCAGAAATCTGGATTTATCACTTCAACTTACGATAGCTACTCACGATCAGAAGTTATCAGTTCAATGCTCCAACAAATTTTTGAAATTGCTCCCGTTCAAAGAATTCAATCAAAACTTGGTCTATTTGAATCTTTGCGCTCACAATTTGAGCAAGGGATTGTCATGGATAAAAAAATCGCTAAAGCTTCTATGATTTCTGAAGACTGGCGCTCAAGAAAGCCAGAAGAAAAAGAATTTGCCTTCATGCCGGCCAAGTCGATGTCATATGCTGTTAAGCTCTCACTAGTTAAGAGTGATGAAGTCGCAATGACATCACATACAGAACACTAAATTTTACGTAATGAATGCTCGGGGAGGATGGAAGACATCTCCTCGAGTGAATATTTTTGACTGTGACCTAAAACAAATCCACCGCCACCTGCTCCGCATAGCTTAAGAATATAATCCCCACTCTCAAGCCCTCTAGTCCAGATGCCCCGCAATTGAGTTGGAATCATTTCAGGAAAATACTCCCACTGAAATTTAGAAATATGCCAAAGATGGTGGTGTAAATTAGTTGAATCATTTTTCATGATCGCCTCAATGGCAAAATTCACCTCTTTGGAAAGTACCTCAGCACAGCCCTGCTTAAACTGCGGATCCTTTAATTTTTCTTGGTAGATACTAACTAGAGGGCCTGTCTGACGGGGTTTCTTTGTATTCAATAGGAAAAAACCATTCAAATTAAGATCACGATTTAAAACTTCAACTTCATCGAAGGAATGAATCAGAAGTGGTTTTTGAATGTGACTCACCAATGGATCAAGACCTGAGCTTGCTCCGTGGAAATAATCTTCCAATCGCCCGAGAGCGATTTTATCGTCAAGAAGATTTCCCTTTGAGTGAGAATAGAAATTAAATATCGCCGCAATGAGGGCACCTGAACTACCTAGACCATATCCTTGAGGAATACTGGAATCAAACCAAAGACCACGCTCGATATCGTCACCTAGGCGCTTACTGTCGATGTACTGAACTGAGTTATGAGTGAGAAAAGATTTTAAACTCGACCGTGAGAGTTCATAATCTTCAGTGTCCTTTTTATCAAAGTTCCACTGACCAGAAAGTTCCCAATAAGGCAGGGCCAGGGCCTTGGAGCCACTTAAAATAGTGTATTCACCTAAAAGTAATACTTTGGGCGGACACTTATGTTTTAGCATTTCACTGGTCCCTCTCCACGCTCATCATCAATCACGCGGACTACAAAAGGAGTTAATTCATGCTGAATGAAAGTTTGAATTTTTGATCTGAAAACTTCTGGATAAATGAGATGCAAATTAGGCCCAGCATCTAAAGTAAAATACAGAGGCAGATTAGTTTCACGTCTAAATGTTCGCACCATCTCAATGGCGGCCAAGGTATTGGGACGAAGTAGAGTAAAAGATTCAGGAGAAGTCATCATCATGGCATGAAGGCTCAGGGCCTCATTCTCTAGAATCTCCCCCACCCGGTCCATATCTCCCATTTTGAGGGCCACCACAGTGTCAGTGAAATTTTGCTTGGCCTGAACAAAGCGTGCCTGGGCAAAAGCGTGCTCTTTCATGCGATCATGTCCTGCCCGGGATGAAACATTTTTTTCTTCCGCACTGATCACTAATACTGAGTCACGTAAATATTTAAGCTCCGGATGAACTTCGAAAGGATGAGCATACTCATCTGTGGAATCTGCTAATTCAGACTCTCCCCAAGTGACAAATCCCCCGTAAACTGAGCGGCATGCAGAGCCCGAGGCCAGTCGAGAGAGGAAGCTTGCGCGCTTAAAAAATAATGATTCATCTGTTTGCCCAGATTGAGCATGCAGATAATCAGTAAAACAAAGGGCAAAAGCAGAAAGTCCTGAAGCGGAAGAAGCAATACCTGCTCCATGAGGAAAGGTATTAGACGTATCAATTTTCACGTGAAGATTTTTAATGAAAGGAAGTTCAGCTTCTAATGAATGAAGATAATTTTTAATCTTCACTCCAAAGGCATCTTTTCTATCACCACCTAAGAATAATTCCACTTCCAAATTTTCAGAGGGAGTAAATGTGGTTTTTGTTTGTGTTACACACTCTTTAAGAGTCAGAGAAAGTGAGGGATTGGCCGGAATCTGATGACCTTTTTTTCCCCAATATTTTACAAATGCGATATTGGCCGGAGAGCGCCAAGTGGTCTCAAAAGTTTTTACCGGTAGATCACGGAAAGGTTCAAGCAAACTCATTTGTGTCCTGAAACATCCGAGCGTACAATTTCACTGTAGGCAATCAAAGTCGTAAAGCCTCTGGCCTCAAAGTATTCACGGGTTTCATGATGAGGACGATCAGACGCCACTAAAGCGAAGTCTCCACCCCAAGCACCAAGGGATTTTACTTCTCCCCAGAAATCTTTGAAGTATAAGTCTTTTACTTTTTCATACTTCAGTGCGCTCGCGATAATGTTTTCATGATTGACCATGACTTTGCTAAAAGTCACTAAGTCTGAGGCACTCATCATTTCTCGGGTGAGCTGAGAGATCTCACTCACAATGGCCGCCTTATTCTCAATGTGCATATCATTGTACTTCATGACCTCATTGGCCGAACTTTGCTTTTGACCGAGATAAAGGAAGTAGAGCTGATCTTTAAAAGATGGGTTAAATGCAACAGACTCCCACTGAGGCTTATGTTCCACACGCTGAAAGCGAATGGGCCCAGCGGCCTGAGCACAGGCAATATCATAACCGGAGCCACCCATGGTTTTTTTCAAGAGTTCAAAAGGACTCACATAGGCCCATTGAGCAATATTATAAATAAACGTAGAACTAGAACCCAATCCCCACTCTAGGGGAAATTCAATTTTTGTTTCAACAAATACGTCCATATCATCACGCAAGAAATGCGGGTTCTGAAGCCGGGCCGCTGCTAGAACCTCTGACACACCTTTCTGAGTGACATTGTGGTGCTCGGTGGTCTTAATGGAATTAAAATGCCAGAACTCATAGTCAGATTCAAACCAAAGTTTCCCCGTGTGATCATAACTCTTCCAGTTTAATGTCGGCTGGTAAGATGGGCGGTATTTTACTCTCATGCTTTGTCCCACAGTGGTCGGCAAAGCAAGAGCATTCGCGCCATCGATAACAAAATACTCCCCTGAGAGAAGAAGTTTACCGTGACCGTAGAAGTATTGTTCGTTCATGCAATCCTTAATGATTTGTTGTCATGGCCAAGAAGTTTCTTACCGCTGTGAAAGACACCACTTTATCGGAGAAATATTCTTTACCTTTTTCGATCTGGTCTGGAGTTGCGTCCAATTGATTGAAAATATTTAAAAGGTGAAGCTTCATGTGACCTTTCTGAATTCCCGTAGTCACTAGAGACTTAACTGCACCAAAGTTTTGCGCCAAACCTACTGATGCCATAATTTGCATGAGCTCTGGTGCACTGGGATTTTTAAGAATCGCAAGAGACGTTTTGGCGATGGGGTGAAGCGAAGTCAGTCCCCCCACTGTTCCCACGGCCAATGGAACTTTAATTGAGAAGCGAAACATATCATTTTCTAAACTCACTTTAGAAAGTGAGCGGTATTGACCATCACGAGCAGCATAGGCGTGAGCGCATGCTTCGATGGCCCGAAAATCATTTCCAGTAGCAATCACTACGGCATCAATTCCGTTCATGATTCCTTTATTGTGAGTTACAGCTCTATGAGGATCTACTTCGGCGATCCGTACAGCTGTGGCAAATTTTTCAGCGAACTCTCGTCCAGTCATTCCCCCGGCAAAAGAACCTAGTTCATCAATGGGACATTCAACATAACTCTCCACCGCGCATTCAGGGGTGTAGTTAGAAAGAATACACATGATGATATGAACTTCTTTTTCTGTTCCAACAAAATGATGGCTGCTGGCAATCTTGCGTTTAAGTACTTGGGCCAGTTCTTCGAGGATTGAATTAATGAAATTTGCCCCCATAGCGTCACAAGTCTGGGCAGAAAGTTTTAACTGATAGTAGTTTTCAATTTCATGGGTCATATCAACTAGAGCGAGGTCAACAATCCCTCCTCCACGAACATCCATATTGTGAGTCAGAAATTTTACTGAATCGAGTATTTCTGATTTGGCTTGAGCAAAGAAAGTTTCAAACTTATCTTTAGGCCCTTGCCACTGAAAATGGACTTGACCAATTTTTACCGTAGAGATTACTTTTGTTTTAAATCCACCGCGCTCGAGCCAAAATTTTGCACCTAGAGAAGCAGCCGCGACCACGGAAGACTCTTCAATCACCATAGGAACGGAATACACTTTTCCGTTGATTAAAAAATTGGGAGCAATGCCAAAAGGCAGATCATAGTTAGTGAGAGTATTTTCTGAGAATTCATCAAAGCGGCGCTGAAGTTTTTCATCAGGATGCCAGTACTCGCGAAGATTTTTTACAAGGTCTGAAGCTTCAGAATCAAGCTGGCCTGAGAGCCAATCTAGTTTCTGAGTCTTACTCATTTTAGAAAAACCACTTACTATATTCACTTAGTTCTCCCTTACACTCAAAATCCCTCTGGCAGTCAGAAGAGATTCGCGTAAACTTATAAAATATGTTTCTAGGGCATCGTAACCCTCAATGGCCGGATTCAAGAAGGCCTGGGCCTGGCCAATCACCGAAGGTGCTCTGAGTTTAGTTTTAAGCTCATAGCCGTCTAAGACATTTTTGATTCCCCCAGAGATGATAAATTCTTTATTCTGAGGATTGAGGCCATTTAAAATGTCTACCATTTCACTGGCAGTGTGACCCACACTGATAAATGGTTTTTTAGTTTCAGATTCTTTGGTCCGCAAACTCTCAAGCATGGTGAAATTGGTTCCGCCAAAAGCTCCCAATTCAATTCCCGCAATAGGAAGATCAAGCAGGGCCTTCAAACTTTTTGGCCCCATGCCTTGTCCCACTTCTTTTACAATCACGGGATATGAGCATTTTTCCATAAAGCGAGTGAGCGTAATAATGGGAGACATCTTGTACCGATCCCCTTCTGGCTGAAACCACTCTTGCAATGGATTTATGTGAATGATGAGACCACTCGCCTCAAGTTTACTCACCATCTGGTGAATGAGAGATTCATTCTTCTGCAAGATAAGTTCTTCCACTTGTGCCAGACCTAAATTTGCAAACAATGGTTGATCATGCATAAAAGTGCGTACAGCAAATTCAGAGAAACGCTCTTCACCATAGAGAAGTGAGCGGCATGATCCCAGACCCATACCAAGTTTATATTCACCACAAAGACGTGCGAGATTTTGATTTATTTTTTTTGCGAAGTCAGTTCCACCAGTCATGCTGGAGATCCAAAGTGGATACTGAAGTGAGTGACCTAGAAAAGTTGTGGCCCAAGAATCTTCAATTGTTGGATGAGTAAAAAACATGGGCTCATAATCAAAGCGACTATCCACAGTTGCTGTTGAAGTTTGGGCGCGATGAGCGAGCTCAATATGAGCACCCTTTCTTTCTGCTAACTCTTCAGAAATAGGGACATTTTGATGTGACTTCATGGCCCATTATTTACCAAGCTCAACACTTTCTGTCATGAGGTTTTGAGCAAGTTTGAATAAGCTACATTACAGTTAAATCAGATAGTTAATGGGGACAAGACCATGACAAATTCACGCTTTTCGGATCCATCAAATCTGCCTGCCACACTTTGGGCCTTTCCTCGCACTAAAAGCTCTTCCTTGCCACCCAGGTCCACACCCATAAAAATCTCTCTTTTGGGATCTAGTTTTACTAAATCATCTAAGAGCTTTTTCAAGCGGTAAGGAGTTTCCATCCAGATTAATGTTTCAGGCCTCTTTAAATTGAGCTTCATCCAATCTGATCTCTCTGGCTCTTTTACCGGAATAAATCCATTGAATAAAAAAGTGGCGTGAGAAAATCCTGAAAGGGCCAATGCCAGAGCAATGGAATTGGGAAATGGTGTAGCACTCACCTTCAGACCTTGCTTGTGACACTGATCCACCAGGTGCTGACCGGGATCACAGAAAGCGGGAAGGCCGCAGTCACTTAATAGATAAGCGCGCTTACCAGTTTTAATTTCTTTGATAATATCGCCGGTTATCTTTTCTTGTGAGTGTTCATTATAGAGAATAAACTTATCAATGGCTTCACGAGGCAGTCCCCATTTAAGCCAGCGCTGACGTCCAACTTTGTGTTCTTCAACTAAGATCAGAACTTCCTCTTTCATACAATCAGACAGTAAGAGCTCTCTGGCAGTGGTCTCAAGAGGATGATCTTCTTGGATAGGAGTGGGAACTAAAATTAAATCTCTCACTGCTCATCCAAAGAAATAAAAAGCTCCGGCCGATGAAAATCGGGACTCGCCTCAGGGTTGGGTTCAAGAGCGTAAAACTCCCGGGGCTCAGTACTTAAACAACTAAAAAATCCGCCGTAGAGAAGATCCCCCTGAAGTTCCTCAGGGAGAGTTACGGTCATAGTCCCTTTCAGTCCACGGCCCTCAACTAAAGCTTCAGTTTTAAAATCTAAAACCGCAGGAGCATGAAATACTTTTCGTGGCTCTCTGATGATCAGAGCAAAAGGTTGATTGGCCGGAGAAACTTGAATTTCTAAGTATGGAGCATTTAAATCATCAGGAGTTGAGCGCAGTTGAAGAAAGGCCTCTACCACATCCTTGTTCCATAGACCCCAATTCTTTGACCAATCTGATCCATAAACAGGATCTGACAACCAGGGAGAGCCATCTCTTTTTTGAACCGCATACTCAATCGAAACCTCGCGGCCTACTCTCTGCCAAATGATTTTGACGGTGTGGTGAGCGTGACTTGAGGCATGTTTTTGAAGGTAGACTTGCATACTATTAGCTTAAACTTTTTCCCCTGACTTGCCCATCAAATTGAGGCATACTCCTGACCAATGGACACCCTTAAAATCTTTCTCATTATCCCGCCGGGACTTGAAGATCTTGCTTTGCAAGAGATCTCCCTTAAACTACCACCACTTCAAAACATGACCTCCATCAAAGGGGGAATTGAAGGTGAAGCGGATATTGAATGGATTGAAGCGGCTCACCTCATTTTAAAAATCCCAACTCGAATTCTTCTGCGAATCACTGAATTTAAAGTGAGAGATTTTCCAAAATTGTATCAAAAATTCTTAAATTTTAAATGGACCAAATACCTCTCTCATCCTGAACCAGAGTGGCAAATAACTTGTACTAAATCCCGTCTCAATCACACTGGACGCATGGAAGAAACTATCCAGAAGGCGCTTAAAGAAGCACTGATTAAACAGCCCTTAAATGAAGACTGGAAGAAGAGAAATTTTTCTCCTCAAACTTTTTATATCCGCTTACATGATGACACTCTCACCTTGAGTCTGGATCTCACTGGGGAGCCTCTTTATAAAAGAGGACTTCAAAAGATAAAAGGTGAAGCACCTATTCGAGAAAATTTCGCGGCTTCCTTCGCCATGGAAATTTTCAAAGACATAAAATCTCCTGTGACGTTAATTGATCCCATGTGTGGCTCAGGCACTCTTCTCACTGAAGCACTCACATTTCATCAGGCCCTTCATTTGCGCCCTTTTGCTTTTGAAACCGCTCCATTTTATAAAGGGCGTAATCTTAAAAAAAATAAGCCTGAGTCACATTTAAAAATTATTCCCGAAGCTCTACCCATTAAAGAGGCGATCGGATTTGATCTGAATGCTGAACTCATTTTGAAAGTGGAATCTGAACTTCGCGATGAATTCCCCATTAAACTTCATGCGATGGATTCTCTCTCAAAAAAAATTACCAGCGATGCTGAGACCATCATGCTGTGTAATCCTCCTTACGGGGAGAGAATTAAAATTGAAGGCCAGCGCGGGAGTTTTTTGCGAGAAGCTTGGACAAAGTTTCTTTCCATCGACAAGCCCAAGCGTTTTGGTTGGGTTCTCCCTAGTGATATGGATGATCTATTTAAAACTCCAAATGGTTATAATCTCCTTACCAAGCGCCCCTTTAAGAATGGCGGAATGGCCGTGACTTTCTGGATCTGGGAACGCCAGTTGTAAACCATTATGAATTCTTAATTCTCTCAATAAGATGTCGCATGTGCAGACTTTTAATTGCTCCAGCAGTTAGGGAAATAGGAACCAAAAAGTTTGCGTTCAAAAAATCAGTAATTTTTCAAAAAATGTCGTTTTAGATGGGGCACGAGATACCGTACCCATTTTATTTTAGCAGTAGTAGACTTGAGACTTCACCCACACTCCACCTAAATAGGGAATGAGTGCAATGGATTCGTTCGGCATACTGTCCACTTCTTCCTGGCCCAAATTCTTGAGACTAAAAATTGTGACTTCAAATTCTTTGCCTTTGGGATGAAGAATTTTAAGCTTATCAGTTTTTTTAAGACCTCTGCCATTTTTGATCATGATCGCTAAGTGTGAACTCTTCTCTGCGTCCACCACTTCACCTACGTAATCACCTTCGCGCTTAACTAAACGGTGGTTTTTAAGCTTCGGGAAAAGTACGTCCGTTTTATTCACAAGATAAAAGCCACGCATAAGGTCTTGAGGATAATCATTTTTAAATTGTTCAAATTCTACTGACTCAAAGCTACTGGTGATAGATTTTAGACGAGGCAGATAAGATTCCTCCACCCAACGCAAATCCATCCGGAAAAATCCCAGACCCATTTTTGAGAGGTCCTGGTAAAATTCTAAGAGGCAAAACTCTTTGATGTGAAACATAAAAGTACCATGGCGGTTTTCAAGAATGGGAAAACCTTTATGGGGCGACTCTTCACTCTCGCCAACTGCTGCAATTTCTTGATTCACTGAAATTTTCTCTGAACTCAAAGGGCTCAAAAGTAAGCGTGGCGTATAAAATAAAAGAATGCGCCCAAAACCTAAAAGCTCACAAGGAATGGGCAACTCCCGCACATATTCTTCGATCACATCTTTTGAGAGTTCTATGGAGAGAACTATGCGCTCCATGCGGCCTTGGGTGTATTCAATCCAAGTTTTAAGACCCAAAAGATTATGATTTCCATTTTCCGCAATAAATTGCAAAGGATACTTGGTATTTTCCATGGCCCATTCTAAGGCCCCTGGATCCTGAACTCTCAGAGCATCAAAGAAACCGTCAACTTCAGTCACAAACTGAGTCACTTGCATAAAAGTATTCTCAGTCATGAGAATATCCCATTCAAGAATCACTCTGAGTTTGAGATCTCTGGCACGAGTTGAAAAAGTTTTAAATTCTTCGGTAGTGAGTTTACCGTAACGGGAAAGCATCTGATGGCCTAGGATCACTTCATCAAGACCTTGATCCTTAATAACGTTTAAATCGTGAAGAGTTTGGGCAAAGGTGGTGAGTTTCATGACTTCACTCTCTGACGGACAATTTGGAAAGCTTCAACACCAGTCTGATAAGGAAGACGTATAAGAGTTGAAGGACGGGTACGTGTCACTGGCTTCATGGAAATATCCATAATTTCATTAGCAGTGAGAATGATATTTTCCCCTCTGAAAGTGAGGATATGAATTTCATCCCCTTGATTGAAAGCGTTTCTGACTTCCATCACGATGCCAGACTTTGAGTTTGCTTCCATCACAAAGCCCACCATCTGCCATTCGTCACTGGATTCGTTTTCTCTTTCGTTAAAAATGGAATCTGCTCCAGCTGCTTCCACTAAACTCGCTTCGGTGTAAGCACGGTGAGAGACTTTGGCGAGCTCTGACTCCCAATAAACAAGGCGCTCAGAGAGAAAATTGCCATGTTCGCGGTAATAGTTAAGAGCTTCAGAATAAACTTTTGACATGGTACCTGCATAAAGATGACTCTTCATGCGGCCTTCAATTTTAAGAGAATCAATTCCCTCATTGATAAATTCTGGAAGAACCCGGATCGCCTCGAGATCTTTTGAACTCATAAAATAGGCTTTCTTTTTTTCTTCTGTATCCAGACCCATATCCAGAGAATAGTCAAAGCGACATGAGTGAGCACAGCCACCGCGGTTTGAGTCCCGGCCTTGAGTGAAGTTTGAAATCACGCAATGTCCGGAATAGGCCATGCACATAGATCCGTGAATAAACATTTCGATTTCAATATCAGCTTCGCGACGTATTTTTCCAGCTTCTTTGATGGAGAGCTCGCGCCCCACCACGATCCGACTCGCACCCATTTTCTTCCAGAGTTTAGCGGCGGAGAGATTGAGTGTTGAGGCCTGAGTGGAAATATGAATGGGAATCTTGGAGAGATCACGGACAGTCTTCACCACACCTAAATCAGAAACGATCACGGCATCCACTTTAATTTCTTCTAAGAACTGCACAAAGCTCGGAAGCTCGGCCAAGTCTTTATCGTGAAGAAAAGAATTGAGAACCACATAAACTTGAGCTGATCGTGCGTGGGCGAACTCCACCCCTTGTACGAGCTCTTCCAGAGTAAAATTCTCAGCTGCTGTCCGGAGACCAAACTTTTGTCCACCCACATAGACAGCATTTGCTCCATAAAGGATGGCAACTTTGAGTTTATCAAGGCTTCCGGCCGGGGCCAATATTTCGGGAACTCGAGTGACTGTCATGAGAGCTGTTTACCAAAATCCAGACGTAAGTTAAACTAATGACATAACTCGAGTTAAAAAAGGTCCTCCGGATTGAAAAAAATTCTCTCTTTTGTCCTGGTCATTCTCATGGGATTGATTCTAACCGGTGGATTTCTGGTGTGGACCCGTTATGCTCAAAATCAGGAACAGATTTTTCCTTACCCCTACCATTTCATTTCTCAGGCCCCGGCAATCCAATTAGATGCTCCAATTCTGATTACCGGAGACAGAATGGGGAAATACTTCGCTAAATTTCAGACGGAATTAGCGGCGACCATATCTCAGAATCTCGCCAAACCCATTAAGATACAGTCTTTGGCAAAAGATGGATTTGCTCTTCACCGCACCCTTCATGAACTGCGCTCTCTCACTCAGTGGCCGCAAATTCTCATTTACCAGGGTGGGAGTGAAGAGATGGGCGAAAATAAATTTGAACTGCCTGAAATTCCTAAAATTGTGACGAATTTTAAGCGCTACAATGACGACCGAATTGAAACTCTGCTCATACTTTATCCTAAACTCTCACGCCTGATTTATGAGCCGATTAAAAAAGTAAAACTCGCTGAAACTCCTGTGATCACTGCTCAGGGAAATGAAGCAGAATACTTAAAGCGCTTAGAGATGGAGATTCTTCTTTTTGAGCAGCAACTCATTCAGCTGGTGGGTCTGAGTAAAGATCGAAATTCCCTGCTCATTTTGACCACTACCCCGGTGAACATGGATATATCCCCCCACAAAGTCTGCAGCTTCACCACCACTGTGGAAATCGAAGAGGCCATCGGAAGCCTTAGAGATCTTATCCGGGCCAAGAATCATAAGGCCGCATATGCTATGTCCACTAAGCTCACTCAACAATATTCAGGTAACGCACTTCTGCTTTATATTCACGGACAAGTGGCCAGACGTTTAGGTAAAAATGACGAAGCTAAAAAAGCACTTCTTGAGAGTAGTGCTTTTGATTGTGAGCCTTGGCGGGCCAATGAAATTCACAATTCCATCATCCGCAAAGTGGCCAAAGAACAACAAGTGATGCTCTTTGATTTTGCGAAATTGGTTGAAAATCAGTGGCCGGAAAATCCTACTTTTTTTGATGAATTGTACGCGCAAAATCTCAATTATGACCGGGCCATGAAACAGCTGGGTCTTGTGATCAAAAATATATTAAAACTTTAGAAGGACACTATGGAAGGCTTTTTTCTAGATTTTGAACCCAACCAAGTCATCTGCCGCAAAGATGATCCATCGAGTGATTTATTTTATCTTAAATCTGGAAAACTTTTAATCTGCACGCATCAAGGCACTGAGGTTAAAGCTTTGGCCCGTATTGAGCCAGGTGAGTTTATCGGCGAGCTTTCTTTCTTTGATGGCCGCCCTCGCTCAACACATATTATTGCTATTGAGAAAAGTGTCGTAGTCCAGATTCCTAAAGCAGAACTCTCAAACCTTCTCCCTATTTGGTATCTGCAAATTGGAATTAACTTAACCAAGAAGATTCGTCTCTTGGATCAAGTGGTTCAGGAAAGCCGTATTCGCAAATATAATTCACAAGAAGAGAAACCTCTCACTATGGCCGAGCAAAGAACCCTTTTGGCGGCCATAACTCAGTAAGATGGTTAGCTATTTTGGTCAACATGGCGCCAGGGTGGTAAACTTATGATACTCACTGGGGCCACTTTCTTTGCACCTCGTCACCAAAGTGGCAAATTAGAGACCTTTCACTTGGCACGATTGTCGCAAAGTAAATGGTAGGGACAACAAGGAGGTTGACCGTGAAAAAATCACACATTTTTATCACCCTAATGGTTCTGATTATGTCTTCATGTGCTTCTCGGGAAAACGTTTCGGCCACCAAATACCAGGAACAGGCCCATGCTTCTCTGATGAGAGCTGAAACTAACGGGTCCATTCGCTAAAAAATGTTCCCACTCCGGGAAAACTGGTTTTTAACTCGTAACTTTTACTTTATAGTTCGGGTATTAAAATTGAGTTTTTCCGGAGGACTTTTGAGTTGAAAACAACATCATCGCAATCAACACGTTTCCACAATCTCGACACTATTCCTAATTGGTCTATTTCAGACGCTAACGACATTTATCAAATCAGTCGTTGGGGTGAAGGCTATTTCTCCGTGAGCGAAAAAGGTGACCTTTGTGTTAACCCTACCCGCACAGAAAATGGTCCAGTGATCAACATGATGGAAATTCTCGAAGAGATGAAAAATAAAAACATCGCATTTCCTGCGGTGATTCGCTTTCATGATATTCTCCGCTCTCAGGTTACTAATCTGAATAAAACTTTTCGCTCACTCATCGAGGAAGCAAAATTCACAGGCTCTTACTTTGGTGTTTACCCCATCAAAGTAAATCAGATGCGCGAAGTGGTGGAAGAAATCGTGGACGCTGGAGCTCCATTTAACTACGGTCTTGAGGCCGGATCAAAGCCAGAGCTTCTTGCGGCCCTGGCCATGAATACAAACCAAAATTCACTTACTGTTGTGAACGGTTACAAAGACCGCGACCTTTTGCGTTTGGCCCTCCTTGGAAACCAACTAGGCCGTAAAGTCATTGTAGTGGTTGAAAAATACACTGAGCTCTTAGACCTTATGGAAATCTCCCAGGAAGTGGGTGTCGAACCCATGATTGGTTTGCGTGCAAAAATCGCTACAAAATCTTCAGGCAAGTGGGCCTCTTCTGGTGGTGACTACGCTAAGTTTGGTCTGACCATCACTGAGATTCTTCAAGCTGTAAAATACATGAAGTCGATTAATAAAGAGCACTGCTTAAAGCTCTTTCACTTTCATATTGGCTCTCAGATTCCTGATATTAAAACCATCAAAGATTCTATCAATGAAGGTGCTCGCATTTACGCTAAACTCTACAAAGAGGGAGCTAAGCTCGAGTTCTTCGATGTGGGCGGTGGTGTGGGTGTGAACTATGATGGTACTCGTTCAAACTCCCCTTCTTCAATCAACTACACCACAAAAGATTACGTGGCCGATGTTGTTTATATCTTAAAGCAAGTTTGTGACTTAGAAGATGTGCCACATCCCAACATTGTTTCTGAAAGTGGACGAGCGATTACGGCCCACCACTCTTGTGTCATCACAAACGTCTTTGGTGCTCTAGAAATTGGTGCAGCTACTGAGAACTTTAACACTGATAAGGTTGTGAGTGAGAATATTTTAGTGAGCAACATGCGTGAGCTTACTAATGATCTCAATGATAAAAACTATCAAGACGTTTACAACGACGCCACTAAGCTTAAAGAAGAATCAATCTCGGCCTTCAAATTCGGGATTTTGAGTCTTGATGAAAGAGCAAAACTTGAAACACTCTACTGGCGCATCTGTAAGCGAATTGTGGAGATTGCTTCACGGGATGAATACGCACCTGATGAAATTTTGGCCCTCAAAAACCAGATGGCCCATCAGTACATGTGCAACCTTTCTATCTTCCAATCTGCGCCTGATACCTGGGCCATTGGCCAGATTCTTCCTGTTCTTCCGATCCATAAGCTCAATGAAAAACCAACTGAGCTTTGCACACTGGTAGACATCACGTGTGACTCAGACGGCAAGCTCGATAACTTTTTATCAGCAGATGGTCCTGCTAACACCATCCCTTTGCATAAGCTCACTGGGGAAGACTACTACATTGGTCTTTTCATGACCGGTGCTTACCAAGATATTATGGGTGATAACCATAACTGCTTTGGGCGCTTAAATGAATTGCATATCTTCTGTGATGATGATGATCCTACAGACTTTTATATCGAAGAAGTGATCTACGGAAATGTGGCCTCAACAGTTCTTGCTTCTCTTCAGTATAATCCCCTCACCATGGCCCAGACCATGAAGGCCAACATTGATACTCAAGTGAAGCGTGGGAAGATCAGACCTCGTGAGGGTGTGACTCTTACAGACTTCTATGAAGGGTGTTTGATGAGTTATACGTATTTGAAAAAGTAAGCAAAAAGAAGCCTCCGTAAGGAGGCTTCTTTACTTCCCCATTGTTGAACTGACTTTTCTTCATAGCTTGCATAACCTGGCCCAACAGATGATGAGGGAAGCTTACCGCTCAGTCGCTCTCTTTCGAAAACTAAAGTCAAAAGTACCAGTCAACTAAAGCTCTAAACCATTAATACACTCAAGTATTTCCCTCTTACAGTCGAAAGAACATTCGAACTTATTCCTGGAGGGAAAAATGAAAAGATCTATCTTTGTTCTCATTTTACTTAGCATCGTAGGATGTTCTTCATTCAACAAAGACCGTGGAATTTCATCTATCGATAAGCCACTTGCCGATGACACCTATTACGAACGCACAGGAATGGCAGGACTTAACTAGGCCGACATTCTCAGGCCAGGTTTAAGACTCAATTTGTCCGCTCCTTGGTAAAATCTCAAAAGACCAAGGAGAGGACATGAACTTCTACTTTTCCATCGTTAGTTTATTATTTCTTTTATCCATAAGTTGTTCCAGTGTGCGCAATCCATCAAGCAAGGCCGACACTCAACAGCTAGCTAAGCAGTCGGAATTTTATATGTATTCGGGAGAAGCTTATGTAAAAGAGCAAAGAAGATGATCGTTTTTTTGACATACCCCTAATCATAAATACGAATATATGCTCACCGTTTGAATGTACGAGGAGTAAAAATGAGATCTTGGTTTTTCGGGTTGGTCATTCTATTTGCTAGTTTCTCAGCTTTCTCTCAAGATACCGTGAAGGGAAAGAGTTTTAAAGAGCGCTTAGGAATGGGGTATTTCTTTTTCTTCGACGGTCCTAACCTCGACCGTGGTCAGGATTTAGTGACAAACCGAACAGGTGTTACGGGAAATCCGATCAACTCCTATTACATCTTTTCGTTCAAATACAAACTCACTGACAAATACAACCTCGATTTCCAACCTGGGGTTCAACACTGGTATACCCGTGTGCCGCGGGCGAGATTCGATCGCTTGCGAGTGGGGGTCTCTGGCAAACTCTGGCAATCCGGGGCCTGGACTCTGGACGGAGCGGCAAATTCAGATCTCCCCTATTTCGGATACACTGCTAACGAGCGAACACTTCTTTTTTCTCCTGGACTCTTTGCTGGTCTTTCCTACAAACCGGTAAATTCCCGTTGGAGTCTTTACACATTGGTGATGCCGAGAGTGTGGTTCTACGCTGACAAAGATGCGGTGGAACCTGAGTGGCTCGCGGGCAAGCGTGATCCCGGTGAGAAGTTCGAATCGATCATGCAGTTCACTCCCACTGTGAACTATGCCCTGACAGACAAGTTGGGACTTCGATCGGGCATCGGACTAGACTACCGGAAATGGGTGAAAGATGAGTGGACGACGTGGAGAAGATGGGACACCCCAGTCACGGCGGGAGTTACTTACTCCTTTGATAAAGCATTGAACATCTACGCCTTTGTTCAGAGTTTTCCGCTCGACGGTGGGCGACCGGGGCTTAACCGAGCTCCGCTCAACGGATTCCGAAGAGACACCTCCAGTATGGGTATGTGGATTTCCGGAACATTTTTCTAACGAGTGCCATACCGCCAGTGCACAGTTAATACGAGTCATGTTTTTACATTCTTAGAGAGAGGCGAGAATCTCTTTCAAATGTTTATTGTCTATGGCTCGTTTCACCATCCCAATCCAGTATTCTTCTTTGAGACCCTTTAGTCCTCCTATGCGAACGATCCGCCCGGCCTTTGCCCAAGATTTGGCACTCTCGTCACCGAAGACCATGAGTCCGTCTCCGCGAGCGACGAGTTCTTTTTGGAGGGCGGTGTCCTGGGCCTCAACCATCACATGAAAAGAAAGCCCTGCCTCAAGCATGAATCGATCAAAGTCATGCCGAAGTGGATTCTGAAAGCCCGGGAGGATAAAGCGCTGACCACTGAGTGACTTAGGAAAGTTATCTTTGAGATTGGCCAGCGACTTCGGTCCCCAGACAGAAACAGACTCTTTTCCTAAAGAAGTGTAGATCATCTCTTTGCCATCAGCTAATGGACGGAAGTTCCCAATGAATACGTCAATTTTTCCGGCAAGGAGCAGTTCAAAGAGTTCCGACCCCGTACCTTCAATGATTCGAATCTGAAAGGCCTGTCCCTTACCAATGGCACTGATGGCACCGGCGAGTAATGATTTTGGAACCGACTCTTGTGCCCCAACAGTGAGTTCTCTGGCCTTGGCGGAGTATCCAGATTCCATGTTGGTCACAAGTTCGTCTTCGAGTTCTTTAATCGCCCTTGCGTAGCGAAGGACGTACTCACCGGCTTCGTTCAAAACTAAACGCTTATTTTCACGGTTAAAGAGCTTTGTTCCGAGCCACTCTTCAAACTGTTTAAGTTGAGCTGAAAGAGCAGGTTGTCCCACAAGAAGCTTCTTTGAAGCTGACGCAATGGATCCTTCTTCCGCGATGACAAGAAAGTATTTCAGATGATGAAGATTCATCCATTTCATATTTAGATCCTTTTCATTAATGTTATCAGAGAAAGTTTCTCAGGGGCAAGCTGAGGTCTTC
>CAMDDI010000023.1 GCA_945890905.1 Bacteriovorax stolpii | reverse complement strand
CACCACCTGATTTTATCATTTGTACCACGGTCTTAAGTCATGGAGTCAATCTTCCGGTCATTGATCGCATCTTTTTTCTTTATCCCATTGCCAATATCGACTTCTGGATTCAAATGGTTGCGCGAGGGGGAAGAAAAGGGGAGCGCTATAGCGTTTACTCCCTTGAGAATCCCTTCGGAATAAAGTGGAATCCATGGATAAATGCCTTGGCTATCTCTTGGATCAGTTTCAAAATGAAGGCAATTATTAGTCTGAGGCAAATAGAAGCATGGTTCTTGAAGGCATAGTTATTCACAGAGTTCTTTATAAAGAGCGCGACTTGATCGTAAAGCTCCTTTTGCGCAATGGTCACGTGGGCGGATTTTATGTCTACGGCGGAATGGGGGGAGGAAAGCATCACAAACCTTCTCAATTTGAACACGGATCCATGATGAAGATTCACATCAAAGAACAGCGGGCCCATAAAGTTGATGGATCTGATTTGATGATTGCTTCGGAGTATCAGAGAACTTGGGAGCCAGCTTCGGTCCGGCATAATGTTCAAGCGTTTTATCTTACTTGTTTATATTTTGAAATTTTGCAGAAGTTTGCTTTCCCATTTAAGTTGGGTACCAGTGATTATGAAAATACTGAAACCGAAGGAATCTTTTCGGTAGTGAGCAATGCTCTTTTTTATCTCGAAGACTCACTAGTAAAAAACAAATTTTTTCCCGAACAGCAGTTGAGTCTATTTATGATTAAACTCATTTTTCATCTGGGAATCATGCCGGATACGGATCACTGTAATTTCTGTGGAACTAGTTTAATGGAGAGTACGGGGGCGACTTTTCAAGCTGCAAGTGGACAATTTGCATGCCTGACTTGTGTTGCCGCAGAAAATGAAAAAGGTTTTCTTTTAAGAATCAAAAAAGGTTTTCAAACCCGCTATGCTGATTACGATTCATTGGTTGGCTCAACTTTTCCTGAGAGTGATAAGCTCATTCAGTACTTTTGCCATCAGTTTCACTTAAAACCAGTGGAACTGAAATCCTATAAACTTCTATTTCGTTAGTTATTTTTTCAGAGTCTGAGCAAATTCCAAAAGAGTTTTATAGGAAGGAAAATCTGGCGAAGTCAGATGCCTCACTAAGACCCCTTGGATTCCTGCATTCTTTCCTGATTCAGCATCGATGAGTTTATCACCCACCATATAAGAGTGCTCCGGACTAATATGATACTTTTCCATGAGGTCTTTGATCATTTGTCCTGAAGGCTTTCGGCAGTTGCATTTTTCGTCAGGAGAGTGAGGGCAAATGGCGAAATCTTTGAAGGGTTGAAGCTTGTGCTCTCGCATGTCATTTTGAAGTTGGCGATGAACAACATAAACCGCTTCCATAGAAAAGTATCCACGGCCCACACCAGACTGATTGGTGACAACAAAAAGATCAAAACCTAAGGATTGGAGAAGCTGCAGGGATTTCAAAGTGTCTGGGTAGTATTCCATCTCCTCGACTCGGGAGAGATAGTTTTTGTCGACGATGAGAGTTCCGTCTCGGTCCAAGAAAATGGCTTTCCGCGTTTTAATTTACTTAACCCCGGTAAAAGTTTAAGATGCTTCAATGCTGCAAGTCCTTAAGCTTATGTTCCCATACCTTCGCCCTTTTTGGAAAGAGGCCGTTGTTGCCACACTCTTGGCCTTCCCATTAGCTGGGATTAAGGCCTATGAAGCCTATTTGGTGAAAGATATTTTCGATAAAGGCTTTGCTGCTGGTTCGAGTTTTGAAGATGCCCGCAATCTGGCCTTGATTCTCATCGCTTTAGGCATCATCAACTATCCATTGCGCTACTTTCATTACTTTGGCCTTCGTCAGGTGGTGGATAAATCTACACGCCTTATCCGTTCAAGAATTTATACTAAATTTAATCATCTTCCTGCCAAGTACTTCTCTCAGCAAAAGCAGGGAAATCTTATTTCAACCATTATGAACGATACGATGGTGTTTTCTGAAGCATTCAAAAACGCTTTGGAAATTGTCCGAGAGCCCATCACCGCGATTTCACTTTTGGGCGTAGCTTTTTACCATGATTGGCAGCTGACGTTAGTGATCTTTGCAACAGCTCCACTTTTTATTGTGACTTTCCATTACACCGGCAAACGAATTCGCAAATATGTAGGCTTAGCTCAACAAGACAATGCAGATATGACTCACATTGTGAGTGAAGCGCTAGGTGGTCAGAAAATTATTAAAGCGTTTGGGCTTAAAGATTATATTGTGAACCGCTTTGAAAAAGTTCAGCAGTTGTTTTTAGACCATCGGACTAAAAGTAACTCGGCTGAAGAACACTCTCATCCCTTAGTGGAACTCATTGGCTCCATTGCTTTTGCTGGGGTGATTATTTTTGCTCACCATCGCATTGCTAGTGGAGCTCTCACCACAGGTGGATTTATTTCTTTTGTAGCTGCCTTGGCGATGTTTATGGATCCTATCCGAAGATTCAGTAAGGCCAACGCCAAACTTAATCAGGCCAAAGCGGCGGCAGTAAGAATCTTTGCCCTCTTAGATGTAGAAGAAGAAACTGAAGAAGCTCTCGAAACCTTTACAGAATTTAAGCATTCCATTGAATTTAAAAACGTCTCTTTCTCATATGGAGAGGGCATTGTTTTAAAAAACTTCAACCTGATTATCAAGAAAGGTCAGAAGGTTGGTCTGGTAGGTCTTTCGGGTTCTGGAAAATCAACTTTGATCAGCTTGCTTTTGCGACTTTATCACGTGACTGAAGGTGAAATTTTAATTGATGGAGTGAATGTTGAAAATTATTCACTCGTATCAGTGCGGAAATTGTTTGCTCTGGTGAGCCAGGATGTTTTCTTATTTAACGATTCAATCCGTGAGAATCTAACTACTGGAGATATTCACACTGATGCAGAAATTCAGCACGCCTTGGATATTTCTTACGCTTCTGAATTTGTAAGAGATATGCCGTATGGACTTTCCACCTCTATTGGTGATCGTGGAACACGTCTGTCTGGTGGACAAAGTCAGCGTCTCACTATAGCTCGGGCATTTTTAAAGGATCGCGACGTTTTGCTCTTTGATGAAGCCACTTCCGCTCTGGATAATGAATCAGAGAAAATTGTGCAAGCAGCACTGGACCGGGTCGCTGGACATAAAACTGTTATCGCCGTGGCCCACAGGCTCTCAACTCTTAAAGACTTTGATCGCATCATTGTGATGAAAGATGGAGAGAAAATTGAAGATGGGAGTCACTCGGAGCTGATGGTTATTAATGGAGAATACAAAAAGCTCTATGAGCTCTCTCAGCGGACTTAGATGTTTGTTCATTTTCGCCATGATCCACTTGCTTCTTGGTTAGCTGTTTTATCCCTCGGTTGCCTTTTTCTCATCAGCCGTATTTACTACAAACCCAAAAAATCCCAAGACTACTTACTTATCATCACCATCGCCATCATGACCCTCACTGCTTTTGGGTGCGTGATCTATCTATCCTAAGAGAAATTGTCGGGGATTTTGCAAAATTGCCATAGAGCATCCATGCTCTTTCTCTTAGTCACGTTTACTGGATCATGATAAAATTTCGGCGAATATCATACATCCAGGAGTGCATTGTGTCAGAAGAAAATCTGAAGTCTATGGCCGATTTAGTGGCCCATTCAAAACAGCGCGGTTTTATTTTTCAGAGTTCAGAAATTTATGGCGGACTCGGATCATGTTGGGACATGGGTCCTTTGGGTGTTGAACTTAAAAATAATTTAAAACAAGCTTGGTGGAAGGCAATGACGTTTCGTGATGACATCGATGGCATCGATGCTTCAATCTTGATGGCTCCCCTTGTTTGGAAAGCATCTGGACACGTTGATAACTTCACGGATCCTATGGTGGATTGCAAATCTTGTAAATCGCGCTTTCGTGCCGACAACATTGACCTCACAGCTCCTTGTCCAGTTTGTAAAACTAAAGACTCTTACACTGAGCCTCGTAATTTCAATTTGATGTTTAAAACTCAAATGGGTCCTGTGGAAGATTCCTCAGCACTGGTTTATCTTCGTCCGGAAACGGCTCAAGGTATTTTTGTAAACTTCCCGAACGTTCAGCAGTCTATGCGAAGAAAACTTCCTTTCGGAATAGCTCAGATCGGAAAAGCTTTCAGAAACGAAATTACTCCTGGGAATTTTATTTTTAGAACTCGTGAGTTCGAACAAATGGAAATGCAATACTTCATCAAACCAGGTGCTCAGAAAGAGGCGATGGAGATGTGGAAAGATCTTCGTTGGAAATGGCATTTAGAAAACGGTCTTCGTCCTGAGAGACTTCAATGGAAAGAGCACGATAAGCTTGCCCACTACGCTGATGCTGCTTTTGATATTGAGTATCAATTCGCTCATGGCTGGGGAGAAATGGAAGGGATTCACTCCCGGACTGATTTCGATTTGAAACAGCATGAGGAATTCTCTAAGAAAAATCTTCATTACACTGATCAAATGGATGGAAATAAAAAATACATTCCATTCGTTTTGGAAACTTCAGTAGGGTGTGACCGCTGTTTGCTGGCTTTGATGAGTGATGCTTACCGTACAGAGTTTGCGGGGGATCCTGATAAGGAACGAGTCGTGATGAGATTTAAACCTTCTCTTGCGCCTATTAAAGTAGCAGTCATGCCGCTTATGAAAAAACCAGATCTTGAAGGGCCGGCTACAAAAATTTATGCTGAACTTCAAAAAGATTTCAAATGCGAGTACGACACCGCCGGATCTATTGGAAAGAGATACCGTCGACAAGACGAGATCGGAACTCCTGCGTGTATCACAGTAGACTTTGATACTTTGACTGATCATGCGGTTACGATTCGTGACCGAGATACCATGGTTCAAGAACGGGTATCTCTGGATAAAGTAAAACCATACATCAAAGAAAAATTCTCTCTTTAGGACTAAGCAATGAAACAATGGGTTTATAAATTTTCTTCTGAACTAACTGACGGTAACAAAGACATGAAAGGACTACTTGGTGGAAAAGGTGCAAACCTCGCCGAGATGTGCAACATGAAGCTCTCTGTTCCTCCAGGATTTACTGTTTCCACGGAAGCATGTTTAGATTTTTATCGAACCAATAAAGAAATTTCACCAGAAATTAAAAAACAAGCTTCAGATGCTCTGGCCTGGGTTGAAAAACTCACTAACAAAAAATTTGGAGATGTTGAAAATCCACTTCTCTTCTCGGTGCGATCAGGTGCACGGGCCTCAATGCCAGGGATGATGGATACAGTTTTGAATTTAGGTCTGAATGATAAAACCGTTCAAGGGATGGCAAAGAAGACAAAAAATGCCCGCTTTGCCTGGGATTCTTACCGCCGCTTTATACAAATGTATTCTAATGTTGTTTTAGGAATCAATACTTCAATTTTAGAATCAAATTTAGAAGATTTAAAAGAGGCTCGGGGAGTCCACGAAGACACTGACCTCACAGATAAAGACTTAGAAGAACTTGTGAGTGTTTATAAAAGTGTGATCTTAGAAGATCACGGGATTGTTTTTCCTCAAGACCCTCATGAGCAACTATGGAAGGCCATTGCAGCTGTGTTCGGTTCTTGGAATAACAACCGTGCTACAAAATACCGCGAGATGAATAACATTCCTCATGACTGGGGAACTGCTGTTAATATTCAGAGTATGGTATTTGGTAATATGGGCGAAACATGTGCCACGGGTGTATGTTTTACCCGTGACCCATCGACGGGTGAGAAGAGATTTTTTGGAGAATATTTAGTAAATGCCCAAGGTGAAGACGTTGTGGCTGGAATTAGAACTCCGGCCCCAATCAATAATGCCTCAAAGATGGAATCCAATAAGCATCATAAAACTCTCGAAGAAGTTTTGCCTTCTGCATATGCGGATCTTGTGACCGATTATAATTTGCTTGAGAAGCACTACAAAGATATGCAGGACATTGAGTTTACCATCGAGAATGGAAAACTTTATATTCTCCAAACAAGAAATGCTAAACGTACGGTAAACGCAGCTCTTAAAGTGGCAGTAGATTTAGTGGCCGAGAAAATGATCACAGAAAAAGAAGCAATCCTTCGTATTCAGCCTGAAGATCTCAATCAGCTTTTGCATCCGCGCTTAGATCCAAAAGCCAAAAAAGTCATTATCGCCACTGGCCTTCCAGCTTCTCCCGGAGCTTCATCTGGGCAGATTGTTTTTAAATCCCTCGATGCTGAAGAATGGGCCAAGCTTGGAAAGAAAGTTGTGCTTGTCCGTGCTGAAACTTCCCCAGAAGATATTGGTGGGATGGCTGCGGCCACTGGAATTCTCACCGCTCGTGGAGGAATGACTTCTCACGCAGCCGTTGTGGCCCGGGGAATGGGGAAACCATGTGTGGCCGGTTGTACCGCGCTAGTGATTGATGAAAAGGCGAAAACCCTTTCAGTGAAAGGAAAAACCTACCGTGAAGGTGATTATATTACTTTTGATGGAGCTAACGGCGAAGTTTATGAGGGTGTTGTTCCCACTATAGAGGCCACTATCACAGCTGACTTTGCAGTGTTTATGAAGTGGGCCGATGCTACCCGTAAACTTAAAGTCAGAACTAATGCAGATACTCCCGAAGATGCCAAAACCGCCATTGAATTTGGGGCCGAAGGAATTGGTCTTTGCCGGACTGAACACATGTTCTTTGCACCGGAGAGAATTCTAGCAGTTCGAGAAATGATTTTTGCAGAAACCGAAAAGGATAGAAAAAAAGCTCTAGATAAACTTCTTCCATTTCAGCGGGCCGACTTTAACGGAATTTTCCGTGAGATGAATGGACTGCCTGTGAATATCCGACTTTTGGATCCACCTCTCCATGAATTCTTACCTCACCAAGAAAAAGATCAGCAGGAGCTGGCATCAGTTTTGGGCCTTACCATGAAACAGATTAAAGAAAGAAATGATTCACTTCATGAGTTTAACCCCATGCTTGGTCACCGCGGTTGTCGACTGGCCATTACTTATCCTGAAATTTATTTGATGCAGGTTCGCGCTATTATTGAAGCGGCCATTGAATCAGACAAGATCGGCATAAAAGTTTTCCCAGAGATTATGATCCCACTTACTTCTGAGCTTAAAGAATATTCAGTGATCCAGGCAGAATGCAAAGCTGAGATCGACAAAGTATTCAAAGAAAGATCTCATTCTGTTAAATATAAAATGGGCACCATGCTGGAACTTCCTCGTGCTTGTATCATGGCCGGAGAAATTGCTACGGAAGCAGAATTCTTCTCATTTGGTACAAATGATTTAACCCAAACTACTTTTGGTCTATCTCGTGATGATGCTGGAAAGTTTCTACCTACTTATACTGCTCGCGGGATTTTTCCTCGCGATCCATTTGTATCTATTGATCAAGTAGGGGTGGGTTTCTTAATGAAGCATGCTATTGCTGAGGGAAAGAAAACCAACAAGAATGTTTACGCAGGAATTTGTGGTGAGCACGGAGGAGAGCCAACCTCAGTTGAGTTCTGTCACAAAATTGGACTTGAATATGTGAGCTGCTCACCATTCAGAGTACCCATTGCTCGTTTGGCCGCCGCTCAAGCCGTGCTTAAAGCCGAGTGAAAAAAGTTAAAGAAATTCTTGAGCAGAGTTTTCCACTGGATAAGATGGATGCTATCGCCGTGGGGAGAATTGATTTTTCCTCGGGTAAATTTGAATCTATTGAAGTCGGTGTTTCTGATCACAGCTTAAATTTTTCTGGCCCAAATTTTTATTACGATCTGGCTTCGCTCACAAAGCCTCTGACAAATTCTTTGGGTTACTTTTTAAAACCAGAACTCTTTGATGAAAAGATGCTTCTGGCCCTCTCTCATCGCGCAGGTTTACCGGCCTGGGGTCTTCTATCTCTTCATACCTGGAAAGAGCAAGTTCTCTCATATCCTATTTCTCCATCACCAACTTTGTATTCAGATTTTTCGGCCCTACGAGTTTTGGCCGAGTTTGATAAAAAGGGTGAGTCCCTAAAAAAAACCTGCCAAAGTGTATGGGATAAAGAAGTTTTAAACTGGCTTGATCTCAAACCCGAATTACCTTTTTTGCAGTATGGTTCTATTAATGGCGAACCCAATTTTGGTCATGTTCATGATCCAAATGCTTATGTCATCGGAGAATTTTGCTCTCACGCTGGACTCTTTGGAACTATCAAAGGTGTCTGCCAAACTTTGCTTAATTACGAATCAAAAACAAAGTTTATAAGTTTGGTGACTAAAGATCTTGGAACCCACAAAAATCGCTTTAGTTATGGTTGGGACCGGGTGGAAAATTTCGAGAATCCACTAGCAGGTAAGGGATGCGGTCCTCACAGTTTTGGACACTTGGGCTTCACAGGGACTTCCATTTGGATTGATCCAGACAAAAAAATTGGTCATGTTATCCTCAGCAATGCCACCAAGAACTATTGGTTTGATAAGGAAGCCCTCAATTTCATTCGCCGAGAGGTGGGTGCCGCTATTTGGTCTGAGGGCCTGTAATTATTTCGCAATGACCTCAGTTTTTCTCAAGTAATGGCACAATGACCTTATGAAAACTCTTTTCCTAAGTCTTACCCTTTTTTGCTCAATCTCGTCATTTGCTGCAATTACTGTGGTGAGTGATTTGGATGACACCATAAAAATCACTAATGCTGGCGAAATTGCGCAAGCCGCTTATAACGGAATTTTTACCACAGGCACTTATAGTGGAATGCCGAGTTTTCTCAAGGAAGTTCGCAGTTACACCAATAAGCTTCACGTGGTCACAGGTTCACCTACATTTCTGCGTGGTCGCATTTTTGAATTATTCAAAAAAAATAAAATATCCGTGGATTCTTTGAACTTAAAAAATCCATTGCTCCATGAAGACACTCAAGCTTACAAAACTCGGGTCATCAGTGCCATCATCGAGAGCTCTTCAGATGATATTATTTTGATTGGAGATGATGTTGATAAAGACCACTTAATCTACGACGGTTTAAAATCGCGTTATCCAAACCGCATAATTGCGATCTATATCCACGCAATCCGCAATCATCGGTCCCTTCCGAGTTCAGTTGTCCGCTACTGGACCTCTTTTGATCTGACTTTGCATGAAGTAATAAGTAATCGCATGAATCCATCTTATGTCCCAGTAGCTGCTCAACTTCTCATCCAAGAGTCTAAGCAGAAAAATATCTTCCCGGATTTTGCCAATTGCCCTAAACAGGCTTCTACTTGGGAGTGGCAGATTCAAACAGTTTTTAGCTCCGAAGCCTTGGCCGTGTCTCGAAAATTGGTTGATTACTGCACGACCCGGACTTTTACAAAAGTTGCTGAATCCATCAATTAGCCGTCACTCTCACTCAGGTAAATATTCCTCCAGATCTGGCCCGCTTTAAGTTAAAATAAGCGTCTAGAACTGAAAAAGGAATTTCATGGACCTCTCCAATCTTATCTCCCAAGAAGATCTCATTAAGAATCGTCATAAAATTAAGAAAGTTTTTTTCTACCGGATTTGTGGTGCAGGAATGGGTCCTGCTGCTGTTCTCGTGAAGCAGGCGGGCTTTGATGTAGAAGGTGCCGACTCTGCTTTTTATCCTCCTATGAGTACCTTTCTTGAAACGACGGGAATCCCTTTATTTAAATTGGATCAAGTCACACCTGAATTTTTAAAAAAATACGATCTCATCGTTGTGGGAAATTCTGTGGCAGGAAAACTTGAAACGGCCCGCATGATTGAAAAAGTAGGAGTTCCTTTTACTTCTTTCCCATCTGCACTGGGATCCCTTGTTCTCAAAGATAAAAATGTTATAGGAATTGCAGGGACTCACGGTAAAACCACTACGACTTATTTCCTCACTCAGTTGCTTGAAAGCCTAGGACAAAATCCTGGCTATCTGGTGGGTGGAATTATTGAGGGAAGAGATCCATCAAAACTAGGGGGAAAATACTTTGTGATTGAAGCGGATGAGTATGATTCTGCTTACTTTCATAAAATTTCAAAATTCAGACTCTACGAACTCAAGAATATGATTTTAACTTCTCTGGAATTTGATCATGCTGATATTTTCTCTTCGGTAGAAAAAATTGAAGATGAGTTCAGAGCAGTGGTTCCGGATATGCCGACTACTTTGATTTTTAATCAAGAATATCCTTCGGCCATGAAGCTTCATAAGGACTACAGTAAAAATCCTAAGCAGAAATGGTTTCTCTACGGTGAGGGATCTGACCTTGGTCCCTTTGATGTAAAGACTTTTGAGAACGGTTCGACTTTTAATATCAAATGGAAGGGCGAGACCATTTCATTTGAATCCAGTGTTGTTGGGGGACATAATGTTTTAAACCTTACAAGCTGTCTGCTTTATCTTCTTTCTGAAGGATTTAAAACTCCTGATATACAGAAAGCCGCAAAAGTTTTGAATATGGTTAAACGCCGCCAAGAAGTCAGAGGGAAATATCACGATATGATAGTGATCGACGACTTTGCTCACCACCCTCGTGCCATCACTGTAACTTTAGATGCAATTAAGGCCCGCTATAAAGACAGAAAAATCATCACTGTCTTTGAACCGATTTCCGCCACGGCCCGCTCTTCAATCTTTCAAAATGAATTCCGTGATTCCCTGGCTGTTTCAGATAAAGTGATCATCGCCAAAGCCGATTTGGCTACCACCGCTTTAGGCGGAGGGGATTTGAACGCTGATCTATTGGCCAAAGAAATTTCGGCCAAAGGGTGTCCTGCGGTTTGTGTTTCTAAGCTCGATGACCTACGTGCCACAATCGATAAATTTGAAGAAAAAAATTCTGTTCTTTTAATACTTAGTAACCGCACTTGTTTGGGACTTTGGGAGTCAAGCTTTGTTCAAGAACTTAAGGCTTAGCCTACCCATACTTGCTCTCTCACTTTCTTCGTGTGCTAGCACACCAGTAAAATGGGAAGGATCTCTCTCTAATCATGTGAAGACCTACATGCATGTCTTCGATGATTTTCGTGGGAAAATTTGCGTCCCAAGAGCCGAAACTATCTACCAAGATTATCTTAAAAGTTATCGCGGCCAAGGTTACTGGATTCCTGAACTCCAAGATGATGTGGATGTAGAATCCATTAAATCTCTTCTACCTGAATTTGAAAAAAAACTCAGTTGGATCAGAGAGCAGCGCAAGCATGTAACTACCAGCAGTTTCCCTTCAAAAACGGCCACCAAAGAAGTCCATGTACTTTTGCAAAAACTTCTAGCGCTCAAGAAAAAAGAAATTGAGCCAGATGAAAAAGAAAAAACTCAATCCCGCAAAGAATCTCTTCGCCTCTTGGGAGTACTGAAAAAAGAGTTCAAAGACTTAGTTCATAAGCTCTCATTTATGACTAATTATAGTTTTCCTGTAGATCATTTAAAAAACCGTAAGGTGTATGATCAGTACCGTGAGAATGAAGATCCGACTTCTGTTAAAATTGCTAATTACACTTTCCTGTACCGTAAGATTCTTGAAGATGGCGCCTACTATAAAGACCATACAGGTTCAGATATTTACTTGCGGACCACCCTTGATACCCTTTTCTTTGAACTCCAAGAGCACGACTTCTACTTAACTGAAGATGCCCGTTTCGATTTGGAATTTGTCTTAGGTAAAATGGAGTCTGAGCTTGCTCGTGGGAAGACCAAGATGGTGGAGCGGTTAACTGAATGGGAAGAGCGCACTACCCGCACACTCAATTTTTATCAGTCTCTAACCTATCCTGAGAATCAAACTCCCAAAATCGTAAATGGTGTTCAAACTACCGCCAATAAAGAGCTGATTCTTGAGCACAATCAGGCCACAGATCGATTGAAAGAATTTGTTTATCGTAAACAATCTGAAGTTTATAACTACTGGCTTCATCAGCCTGAACTCACTCGTGCCATTTTTGTTTTGGAGACTATCTTATTAAATGAAGTGGGACCAGTAGACGGAGAAGATGCTCTTGAGCGCATGGATGTGGCACGGGTGGTAATGAACCGATTAGATAAGCCAAAGTATCTCTCCATTGGAAAGAAAGAATTTATTTATCCTTACCTCAAAAAAGTGACCTCTGAATTTCATGTGAAAAATGAGCGCTGGTTGAATGCTTTGTTTAAGCAGGGTGAGTTTTCATTCACCTATTATTATTTAAGTGGAGTGGCAAAAATTTTCTGTCCTGATATGGCCCCGTCGGCCAAGAAACTTCGTAAACAGAACGTAGAAATTGCTCTGCAAGTTTTAAAGGAAACCCCAACTTCGTTTAAAACCACTCGGTATTTCTCCCGGGCAAGTATGATTGGGCGGATTCATATGGATTCAATTTGGGAAGATTATATTCCTTATCCTGAAAGACCGGGACTGCTGGCCACGGGGCAAGCGCAGCTATCGGAAGCCTTTAAGAAGGGGAATTACACTTATCTGTATTCTTTTAAGGACCCGGCATTCTTAGTGTTTCAAGTGGTAGAAATTGACGGTAAAAATTATGTATTGGGAGAGGAGAAAGGGATTAAACTCTTTTTCTATCACCGTAACCCTCATTATTTTAAATATTTCACCAAGACTGAGCATTAAAAGTTGAATTTGTTTTTGATTAAATGTGGTCGACGCGGTATAAATTCACACCAATAGCTTATTATTTGTTTAGTTTCCCCATAAGGAGTTCTTATGTTAACTGATTACATGTTTACCTCTGAGTCTGTGACTGAAGGTCACCCTGATAAAATCGCCGATCAAATTTCTGATGCAGTTCTTGATGCTATGCTTGCACAAGATCCTAAGTCTCGTGTTGCTTGCGAAACTTTAATCACGACTGGACTTGTAGTTGTGGCCGGAGAAATTACGACCGGGGCCAATGTTGATATCAATGAAACTGTCCGCAAAACAATTAAGAAAATTGGTTACGATCATTCGGATAAGGGCTTTGATGCCAGCACATGTGGAGTGACTATCGCAGTTGGAAAGCAGTCCCAAGATATCGCAGTAGGTGTGAATGAAGGTGAAGGAAAATTCTTAGACCAAGGTGCTGGTGACCAAGGTTTGATGTTTGGATACGCCATCAATGAAACAGATTCGTATATGCCAATGACGATTGATCTTTCTCACAAACTTGCAAAACGCCTGGCCGAAGTTCGTCATAACGGAACTCTTAAAGATCTTCGCGCTGATGGAAAAACTCAAGTGACGGCTCAATACGTGGGAGGAAAACTCACTCGAATCGATGCTATCGTGGTTTCTACTCAGCATGCTGAGAGCATGACTCAAAAACAAATCGAAGAAGGAGTGATGGAAGAAGTGATCAAAAAAACTGTTCCTGCTCACTTGATCGATAAGAATACAAAATACTTCATCAATCCAACTGGCCGATTTGTTATCGGTGGACCGATGGGAGATGCTGGACTTACAGGTCGTAAAATCATCGTTGATACTTACGGTGGTCACGGCGCTCACGGTGGAGGAGCTTTCTCTGGAAAAGATCCTTCTAAAGTTGACCGCTCGGCTGCCTATGCCGCCCGTCACATTGCTAAAAACGTTGTAGCTGCGGGCCTCGCTGATCGCGCTCTTGTTCAAGTGGCTTACGCTATTGGTGTAGCAAAACCTATGTCTCTTTTGATCGATACTTTCGGTACAGCAAAAGTCGACGAAGCTAAGCTTACGGCCGCTATTAATGAACTTTTTGATATGCGTCCTAAGGCCATCATTCAGCGCCTCAACCTTCTTCGCCCAATTTATTCTGAAACAGCGGCTTATGGTCACTTCGGAAGAACTTCCGGGGAAGGCTTTACTTGGGAAAAATTAGATATGCTCGAAAAACTCAAGGGAATGTTCTAAACTAGTATTAGAAAATACAATTTGGAAAAGGGTCCGCTAGCGGGCCCTTTTTTTTAAAGGCAAATTTAGTGATCGAAATCTACTTTCTTGCTCGACACATTCCATTCTGGGCAGTGCCCTGCTTAGTTCTTGGAGCTGAATTCGGATATGTATTCTGGTTAAGAAAAAAGAAACATCAGGCCTACTTCTCTCTATTCATAGCGACTTTTTCTTTAGTCTGTATTCTCTTTTACATGTGGGCGGGAGGCCCCGATAAATCTGTAAAGTATCTAAAAAATGTCTATATACAACATAAGTGAGTAACAAAGTCTTACATTTGACACCCCCTAAATAACTTCTCGTTATTATTAGATTTTGACAGAGTCTAGAAATTGACACCCCGATATCTCGTCTTGTAAATTACAAGCCTTCTCGGAGGAACAATGGACGATATGAATTTTCTTCATCAAAGCTTTGATGGTGCCCAGGCTTCGGAATTTCCCCCAGTGATTATTGTTGAAGATGACAAGCTCTTGGGCCTGAGTCTTCGCAAATATCTTGAGCAAACTCTCAAGCTCAATGTTCAGCTCTACACGAGCTCCGAAGATTGCCTTACCAACTTCGCAAAAAATCATCCTAAAGAAAGTCCATTCTGCTTGGTGACTGATATCAGTCTTGAGCAGGGTTCTGATGGGCTTTTACTCATCGATATTTTAAAAGACAAAGGTTTTGAATTTGTCTCTATCGTGATGACCGGCTTTGCGAGTATTGAAACGGCCATTGCTGCTACCAAGAAAGGTGTATTCCATTACCTCACTAAGCCTTTTGAATTAGATAATCTCAAAAAACTAGTTATAGACGCCATTCAAACTAAACTGAATTCAACTCTTCCTCGAGATATCGTGACAGAGGGTGAGGGTCTCTTTGCGGAAGGCTATAAGCCTCGCGCGATTTCAAAACTCAAAATTGATCGTCCCACAGTGGAAGATCAATTCGAAGGAATGATTGGCCGCTCGAAAGTTATGCGGGACGTTTTTGAGCGCATCGGGAAAGTTGCAAAAACTGATTCAACTATTCTTATCATGGGACCCTCTGGGACTGGTAAAGAGCTAGTTGCTTCAGCGATCCATAAACTATCAAGCCGTGGTCAAAAAAACCGCGTATCAGTGAACTGTGGAGCTATTCCGGGTGAGCTTTTAGAAAGTGAACTTTTTGGACACGTTCGTGGTGCTTTCACAGGTGCAATCTCCACTCGAAAAGGTCGTTTTGAACTCGCTCAGGGCGGGACAATCTTTTTAGATGAGATTGGCGATATGCCGACTCTTCTGCAGGTAAAACTTCTTCGTGTGCTTCAAGAGCGCATCATTGAGCCAGTAGGTTCTAATGAAAATATCGGAATTGATGTGCGCGTAATTGCGGCCACTCACCGGGATCTTGAAAAAGCTGTAGCAGAAGGCAAATTCCGCGAAGATTTATTCTATCGTTTGAATGTGATTCCTATACGGATGCCTGCTCTTAAAGAGCGCCGAGAGGATATCCCACTTCTTATTTCTCACTTTCTCGACAGATTTGTATCTGCAGATAGATCAAATGAAATTAGCTTTGCGCCGATTACGATGGATCTTCTTATGGGTTATGACTGGCCAGGGAACGTGCGTGAGTTGGAAAATGTGATCGAGCGTCTGGTTATTCTTCGTGGAGGAAATGAAATTCTTCCAGAGGATTTGCCAGCTAAGATTTTCCGTTCAAATCCACTTGCGACTCATCACTATAAAACTCTGTTTGATTTGCCTGAATTAGGGGTAGATCTCAAGCAGATTCTCTCTGATATCGAAGACTCTTTGATTATGCAGGCCATGAACCGCACCCGAGGAAATAAGAATCAGGCTTCTAAGCTTCTGACTCTGAATCGGACGACTCTAATTGAAAAAATGAAAAAGAAAAATCTCGAACTTTGATAAATGGGACCCGAAAGGGTCCTTTTTTTTTGTCAGTGCCAAAATGTCTCTGTGATCATTGTAAGATAGTCC
This sequence comes from Bacteriovorax stolpii, assembly GCA_945890905.1. Lineage (GTDB taxonomy): Bacteria > Bdellovibrionota > Bacteriovoracia > Bacteriovoracales > Bacteriovoracaceae > Peredibacter. Next base: position 3,936 of record CAMDDI010000023.1, on the reverse strand, counting down.
ACTCATTATCTACTTTAGTACTTGAGTCTTACTTTCAAAGTAATCCACTTTGAGAGTCAAAATGCACCCTTTGACGGACATGCAAGAGTACTTTAAATCTAGTCTATGGATAATCTTAAGATCAATTCTGTTCTCTGGGTCAGTATCGTCGGTTTAGCAGTTCTAATTGTAAGCCTGCGCTATCTCGCCAATTAATTTCTAATTTTTTTTCTTCTCTGAATTCTTAATAGACTCACGAATATAGTATTTAATCACTTTATTACGTTCAGCTCCGCCTAAGAGTGCCCGGAGATCTTCATGAAGACCTTCATCATAGATCATGGAGTTCGCCGTACCTGGGCCATGCTCTACACGATCTAGAATGCGCTCTAGAGAAGCTGAGGACTTACTGAGCTTCTCCATACTATGATTCACATTTTTCACCATCTGGCCCATATTGGCCTTATTCATGTCTGCAGTCATTTTCTCTAGATTTTGAGCAGCAAGGCTGATGGCCGTGACAGCATCAACAATTTTTTTACCATCTTCAAGATTGAGCAGAATGGTGTCGACTTTGGCCAAGATACGCTCAGTAATGGTGGCAATGGTATCACCCTTAGAAATAAATTTTTTCAAATCGGTGGCAGCCTCAGCGTGCAAAATATCTTTGCGAGGACGAAAATCATTTGTTTCTTTATGACCACCATAGATTTCCACGAATTTATCACCCACAAGTCCAGCGGTAGAAATTGAAACTTTTGAATCTTGCTTGATCCATTTGAGTTGTTTTTCAAGAATCGTCATGGTGATTTGAACTTCGTCTTCTGAGCGAATGGATATATCTGTGACACTTCCAATACGAATTCCTTTGAGTTCAACATAGGACCCAACTTTGAGAGCTGACACATTTGCCACACGTGCTCGGATATCAATTTTTCGATCAAAGATGGAATTCTCTTTTCCGATACTCATGATCATGACCATAACCACCACAGTCAGGAGAGAGAGAAAGACTCCCACTTTGAGTAAATTCTTTTGATCGTTTTTTCTTAGTCTCATATATTCCTCATTGACCTAGTAAAAAGCTTTGTACAAAGGGATCAGAACTCATTTCCATATCTTGCCATGAGCCTTCAAATCCCACATGGCCTTGCTTTAGAATGATAAAGCGGTCGCAAACTTTCTTAGCCGCGTGAATATCATGGGTCACAAATATACCAGAGCAACCACGAGCCTTGGCCTTCTCCATGACATCGAGAACCATTTCCACATTCACTGGATCAAGACCAGCAGTAGGTTCGTCATACAGAAGAATATCGGGATTCAAGGCCATGGCCCGTGCTAGACCTACTCGCTTTTGCATTCCACCTGATAGGTCGGATGGCATTTTCTCCCGGGCCTCTTCCATGTTGACGATTTTCAGAATTTCCATGACCTTGCTATCAATTTCATGCTCTCGAAGTTTGGTATGCTCTAGCAAGGGATAGGCCACATTTTCAAAAACAGAAATGGAGTCGAAAAGTGCGCCACTCTGAAAGGCGTAAGATATCTTAGTGCGGATGGCGAAGAGTTTTTTCTCGCTTAAGTTATCTATGCGCTGACCACGGTACTGAATTTCACCCTGATCAATCTCTTCAAGGCCGATCAAGGAGCGAAGAAGCACTGATTTTCCTGTGCCCGATGGACCCAAGAGACCAAGAGTCTCACCTTGATACAAAGAGAACGAAACATTCTTATGAATTTCTTTACTTTCATATCTCTTGGCCAAATTTTTGATGACTAAAATTTCATTCATATTAATTAAATAGTAAGATGATGAGTTTACTCAGAAAAAAATCTGAAATGAGAATAATAATTGAAGTCCGAACCACGACCCAAGTGGTGGCCACACCAACACCTCGGGTACCGTCCTTGGTTTGAAATCCGCGGTAACAGGCCAGAATGGAAATTACCACTGCAAAGAATGCACACTTTGCCATTGAACCAAAGACATCTACAAACTTAATGGTGTTGAGAACTTTGTTAAAATAAAATCCTGAAGTCATACCAAATTCTGTATAGGCAATGATAAAGCCACCTAGAATTCCCATAAAGCCTGAAAGAGTAGCAAGTAGGGGAAGCGATATAACAGAGGCAAGAACCCGAGGAACAACTAAAACTCTAACTGGCGAAGTTCCCAGCGCACGTAAGGCATCTACTTGTTGTGTTACATTCATGGCACCAATTTCAGCACTCATGCCTGAACCAATTCGTCCTGCAATTAAAAGAGAAGTAAAAATGGGAGCAAGCTCTCGAAGTAAGGATAATGAAACGATGGCCGGTACATATAAAGTTCCACCAAATTTTTCTAGTCCGTAACCAAATTGCAAAGTCATCACTAACCCAGTGACAAAACCAATCACAATAGTGATAGAGAGTGATCCAATACCTAACTGAACGATTTGCTCAAAGAGGCGTCCCCAATAAAAGGGGCGAGTAAAAATGCATCTCACCGTATGTTGAAACAGAAGGTAGACATCACCAATAACCAGAAAATGTTCCCGCATAGAAGAAATCATTGAAAGACCACCGAGCTTAAAAATTTCTCAAACTCTAGAGCATGATCAGTAGCAGATTTTTCAGGAGTGATAGATACAAAATCAAAATAGCAGTTATTCCGACGGGTATTTAAAATGTGTAGCTCAACAGGAACTCCGTCTACCTTCCCATGACCATCCAAGCGATAAGCTTCACGGTTATGAAAAGTAGTGTAGTCACCTTTTTCCGCTTTAAATGAACCAATAGTCTTAAAAGTTTTTCTGGCGAGGGTTTCTAGGGGCCGATCTTGAAACTGCTTGCAGAAACTATTGGAGAGTAAAATACGACCATCATTTTTGTTTTCAAAGACATAGTCTGATTGTTCGTCTTTTTTAACGATCCAGTCAGGAGAATCAAATTGAATTTTATATCCTGAACCTTTGGCACTCTCATGACCTTCTTTACCAAAAAATAAGGAGCAACTTGAAAGTAAGAAAAGTATTAAAGTTTTTCGCATAACTTAACCAATTTCCACGGGTAATAATTGAACTTTAATTTTAAGTGATTGTTATCTTTCTGCAACTGAAGAATATGTCAAATCTTCGACTGGCTTTTTTTGCCGGTAGGTAAAATATGTCTTTTTGTTTTTCAAAAGTAAGATACACTCATCGAGATAGGTAAAAAAGACCACATGGATGTGGTCTCCACGGTAAAGACAGGAAGTCTTAACGAATGACAAAGTTATCTAATCTCATCACGACTCTATTAGTGGCCAGCGCTCTCTGCGCTGCCTCTGCATTAGCTGACATTGTTGATCAAGAAAGCTTCAAGACACATTTACGTTGGAATCTAGTTGTTCCAAGAGATCAGTTTGTTATCGTTAAACGCGGCCAAGTCCTTCACATCGAAACCGTAAATTTACAAATGTTTGAAGATCTTGCGGGTGAGTTGGCCAAGCTCAAAACCAATACTCAGTACATTGAAAATATTCAATATAGTAAAGAGAACTTCCCGGCCAAACCAGCCACTGTTTTAATTACGCTCAAAGATCCTTCTGTTGAACTCTTCTCTTTCTATCGTGATGCAGACAAAAAATACATCTTAGATTTCTGGATTAATACAGATTTAGTCTCAGAAAAAACAGCTGCTTTAAAAAAGCCCCTAGATTTGCCAGTTGAAAAAGATAAACCTGTCTTTAAACCATCATCCAAAAAATTAGCTACTAAAATTCAAGATCCTCAAGCATCTCGTACTGAAGGCATTCCTAAAAATGAATTACTCACCGGGAAGGGAACTCTACTTCCAGTAGTTGAAGCCACTGCTGAACTTGCAGCAGCTCCCAAAGTTAACCCTGATTTTCGGGATCTGCGCTACGGAGCGAGTTTTCTTTGGGACTATGGCCCGATGATCCCCCAGTTGGAAAAAGATATTAATCTGACG
>CAMDDI010000022.1 GCA_945890905.1 Bacteriovorax stolpii | reverse complement strand
CAACGAAAACTATTTTCGGTGTAAAGCGACTCATTGGTCGTAAGTTTACAGATGCTGAAGTTACTCACTTTCATAAAATTGCACCTTTTGAAATGTTCGCTAATAAAAATGGCGATGCATGGGTGAAAGTTGATACGAAAGAATTTTCTGCTCAAGAAGTTTCTGCTCGTATCTTAGAAAAAATGAAAAAAGCTGCTGAAGATTATCTTGGTCAACCTGTAACTGAAGCCGTAATCACCGTCCCTGCGTATTTTAATGATGCTCAAAGACAGGCCACAAAAGATGCCGGCAGAATTGCTGGTCTAGATGTTAAACGTATCATCAACGAACCAACGGCTGCAGCTCTTGCGTACGGTTTAGATTCGAAGAAAGATAAGAACATCGCTGTTTTTGACTTAGGCGGTGGTACATTCGACGTTTCAGTTCTTGAAATTACTTCTGATGGTGTCTTTGAAGTGAAATCTACTAACGGGGATACTTTCCTTGGTGGTGAAGACTTCGACTACCGAATCATTAATTGGCTTGCTGAAGAATTTAAGAAAGAAACAAGCATTGACCTTAAGAATGATAAAATGGCCCTTCAGCGCTTAAAAGAAGCAGCTGAAAAAGCGAAGCATGAATTGTCATCGGTGACTCAAACGGATGTTAACCTTCCGTTCATCACGATGGATGCTTCAGGTCCAAAACATTTGAACTTGAATCTTTCACGTGCAAAATTTGAATCACTTATTGGGGATTTGATTGAGAAATTAGTTGCTCCAACAAAAATGGCCATCAAGGATTCAGGTCTCTCTCTTGCTGAAATTCACGAAGTGATTTTGGTAGGTGGTGCGACTCGTATGCCGATTGTTCAACAGAAAGTTAAAGAGATCTTTGGTAAGGAGCCTTCAAAAGGTGTGAATCCAGATGAAGTGGTAGCTGCAGGGGCGGCGATTCAAGGTGGAGTACTTGCTGGAGATGTGAAAGATGTTCTTCTTTTGGATGTAACTCCTCTTTCACTTGGTATTGAAACACTTGGTGGTGTGTTCACAAAAATTATTGAGAAAAACACAACGATTCCAACTAAGAAATCCCAAGTCTTCTCAACGGCCGTGGATAATCAACCAGCAGTGTCGATACATGTTCAACAAGGTGAGCGTGAGTTTTCTGCAGATAACAAAACTCTTGGTAAGTTTGATCTTACAGGAATTACTCCAGCTCCGCGTGGGATGCCACAAATTGAAGTAACTTTTGATATTGATGCTAACGGTATTGTTCACGTATCAGCAGCTGACAAGGCGACTGGTAAGTCGACTAACATCGTGATCACTTCTAACTCAGGCTTAACTGAGGAAGAAATTAAGCGCATGGTAGCTGATGCAGATAAAAACCGTGAAGCAGATAAAAAACGTCGTGAAGTGGTAGACGCTCGAAACAATTTAGATAGCTTGGTATTTGGTTCTGAAAAGGCCATGAAGGATGCAGGAGACAAAGTTCCTGCTGATAAGAAAACCGAGCTTGAAGGAGCTATCAGTGAAGCAAAAACAAAACTTGCCTCAGAGTCTTTGGACGAAATTAAAGCAGCGACTGAAAGATTACAAAACGTCGCTCACAGCTTGGCCCAGTTCCTTTATCAAGGACAACCGGGTGCCGATCAAGGTCAGGGCGCACAGGCCGGGACAGAATCAGCAGAAGCTAAGAAAGATGATGGAGACGATGTAGTTGATGCCGACTATAAAGAAGTGTAATCTCTAGTTTCTAGAAAATTTACCTAAGGGCCCCTTATGTTTCATAAGGGGCTTCTTTTTGTTGGATGGATAAACCGTTATGAGTACGAAACGTGATTTTTATGAGGTCCTTGGCATTGCTCGGGGAGCTTCAAAAGATGAAATTAAAAAAGCTTATCGCAAACTAGCGATGCAACATCACCCTGACAAAAATCAGGGTAATAAAGAGTCAGAAGCTCTTTTCAAAGAAGCTTCTCATGCTGCTGATGTTTTGCTCGATGATAATAAACGCAGAATTTACGATCAGACTGGAAACGATGGCTCACAAGGTGGCGGTCCAGGTGGATTTGGTGGCGGCGGATTCCAAGGCGGAGACTTTGGAGACCTTGGCGATATTTTCGGAGACATCTTTGGAGATATTCTAGGTGGTCAACGAGGTCGAGGAGGCAGACGATCCGGTGGACGGGCCCGTGCTCAGGCCGGAGACGACCTTCAAACAGAAATCATGGCCACTTTTGAAGAAGCAGCTTTTGGTTGCGAAAAAGAACTTCATATTAACCGCTCGGCAGTGTGTGAGACTTGTCACGGCTCTGGAGCAAAGAAAGGTTCTGGACCAGTCACTTGTGATATGTGCCAAGGCCATGGTGAAGTCAGACGCCAACAAGGCTTTTTCACTATTGCTCAGCCTTGTCCTAAATGTCATGGCCAAGGTCAGATGATTAAAGATCCATGCGAAACTTGTAGTGGTCGCGGTCGGAATAAGAAACGTGAGAAACTTAGTGTTAAAGTTCCTGCCGGAATAGATGAAGGCCAGCGCTTGAAACTTTCAGGACAAGGTGATTCAGGACTTCATGGTGGTCCAGCAGGAGATCTATACGTACTTCTTCGTATGGAAAAGCATGAGTTCTTTAAGCGCGATGAATATGATGTGTTGTGTGAAGTGCCTATCAGTTTTTCTCAAGCTGCAATGGGTACAGATATTGAAGTTCCCACTCTTGGTGGACGAGTATCCATGAAAATTCCTGAAGGGACGCAATCAGGTCAAAAGATGAAATTGCGTAATAAAGGTATTACCAAGCTTGGTGGCTATGGGTTTGGCGATCAGATAATCACCATTCATGTTGAAACTCCTTCTAAGCTTACTAAAGAGCAGCGCGAACTTTTTGCCCGACTCTCTGAGCTAGAGCAGACAACGTCTAACCCAATGACCAAAGGTTTTTTCGACCGGGTAAAAGAACTTTTCCAATAACCCTAAGGCATGACATTTATCCCCCATGGAGTTAGAATCTTTGGTAATTGACCAAAGGAATGTTCATGCGTTTTCTCGTTCTCATTTTGCTTTTAATTATGGTTTCTTGCTCAGGTGTAAAAAACAATCGCAACATTGAGGACTCAACTGAAGTTTCGGAAGTTGTTAAGACTAAACTTAACGAGGCACGGGAGCTGATCCGTAATAATCAGCTTAAACAGGCCGTCGCAAAACTATCTGAACTCAATGACAACACCATCTCTCCCCTTGAAAAGTCTCTAAAGTATAATCTCAAAGGTGTGACCCTCTTTAATATTGGCGAAGTTGAAAAGGCAAATCTCAATTTTGAAGTGGCAGAAAAATACGCGCCTCAAGATACTCAGCTTTATGCGCAAATTCAGCTCAATATGGCCTCTGGTTATTTTAAACTCAATCAATATAATGAGCTCAAAATCCGATTGAATAAGGTAAGTCGCAAGCACCTAACGGAGGCCGAGAATAAAAAATATGCTCAGCTTGCTCTGGCCTACGGAAATAAATTTCAAAATTATCCCATGATTGTTTCTTCATCACTCACACTTTTAAGTAATGCAAAGTCCATGAATGAAGTTCAAACTTCAAATCTCTATGATCCCCTTAAAGAAGCTTTTAAGAAATTAAATTCCGGCCAGAAGATTGAACTGCTTGAAGAGTTTAATGATTCAAAAAATTTGAGTGTCGCCAATTTAGCTGAGATTGAAGCTGAAGAGCGATATGTATCGGGAGATAAGAGTGGCGCTAAAGATGTAGTGGCGTGGCTTCGGTCCGAATTCCCCAATAATGAAGAAGTGGAAAAGTTTGTAAAAGATTTTGAACTTCGAATGGAGAATTCTTCCCACATTAGTATTTCCGATATTGGTTTGGTACTTCCATTGACGGGCGAGAAAGCTATCTTTGGTCAAAAGTCTTTGAGTGGCGTTGATACGGGTCTCAAAGTTTTGGGACTGGGAGAGAATGTAAAAATTCACACCAAAGATTCAATGGATTCTCCGGCCCAAGGTGCCCAGGCAGTATTAGAACTTATTCGTGAGAATAAAGTGGCTTTCATTATCGGCGGACTTTTTCCAGAGAGTGCGAAAGCAGAATATTTAGAAGCTAAAAAATATGGTGTTCTCTACATTTCACTTTCTCAAATCAATTTACCGAAGGAAGAAAAGAATCATCATTTGATTGAAGTTCAAGGTTCCATTGAATCCCAAATTGAAACGTTACTCTCTGATGAGATGATTGGAAAATTCGGAACACGAATTGGAGTAATTTTTCCTGATAACGAAGGTGGAAAGGCCTATGTCGATGAGATTTGGAGAAAAGCCGCACAGAAAAATCTCTCAATAACAAGCATTGCCTCTTTTCCAAAAAACACTCATGATTACCGAGATACAGCTCAATTATTCTTAGGCCTCAAGTATCCTCGTGAGCGATCAGAAGAACTCAGAATTTTAGATGATGTTTACTCACTTGAGAAAACCGCCATTCGTCGCGTTCAGACCCTTCCACCAGTAATCGATTTTGATTGGGTTTTTTTGGCCACCTTTCCTCATGAGGCAAGTCAGCTGATTCCTACTCTTGGCTACTATGATGCCAATCGAATAAAAATAATTGGCGGCCCTAGCTGGGTTTCTAAATCCATGGTTAAAGAGCAGAAAAATTTAGGAACTCTCTATTTTATAGGTGATGATCCCAAAGATATTAACCAGGCGATGCTACTTAAATTCCAAGAAATTTACGGCAAACAGGCCAGCTTAATTGAAATTATCTCTCTGGATGCCATGAAAATTGGAGCAGAAGCTCTCAATGCCAGTTCTGAAGCGAGCAGTCGCGAAGACTTTGACACAAGGGTTAAGGCCAAAGGTTATCTCAAAGGTCTAACAACTGACTTTGAATTTAAGGAAGGGGTTTGGCTTAAAAAGATGAACGCGATGACCATTACTCATGGCGAAATCGTTAAACTTTTTCAGGCCCCGCCACCAAACTAGTTTGGATATTTGAGATAGTAGAGTTGCTCAAAGTTGCGTCCATAATCCTCTAGGTCAAGTCCATAGCCCACAATAAATTGATCATCGATCTTTTTACCTGTCATATCCGGCTGGATATTGACCGTGCGCTTATAAGGCTTATCAAAAAGTGTGATCACTTCGAGGGATCGGGGTGAACTGAGAAGAATTCTTTTCTTCAAAAAGCTCAGAGCGCGACCTGTATCAACGATTTCTTCTACAATCACCACATTGCGGTCGAGAAGATTGGTGGTGTAGTCCTTGCTGATAGTAATTGTTCCGTGATTTTCTTTTCCACGACCCACTGCCTGGAGTTTGACGAAATCCACATAGATTTTGACGCCTTTGATCTCACGGATTAAGTCGGCCATAAAGACCATGCTACCCTTGAGAACACCGATCAAAACCAGATCCTGACCTTGATACTTTTGAGAAATTTGATTTCCCATAGCTTCAACAATTCCTTTGATCTCTTTAGCGTCAATGTACTTCACAAATTGACTGGATACGAAGGAAGAGGGGAATTTATATTTTTCGTCACTCATGGGGGATCCTTTGAAAAGATACATTCTAGCCTCACTGGGCCCCAACTGGAAAGCTTCACATTATCCGAGATTTCTTATCGGGAAAGACATTCCCCTTTAGAAGCTTCTTGTCCTGAGTATGTAGCAGTGGTAAATTTGCTAGATAAGTTAATTTATTTCAGAACCTTATGGCCATGACACCCTCCTTGAAAGAATCCCAGTCTCGCCATCCTGGTTCCATTGAAAATACTGATTAAGTTTTAAAGGATATATTTTATGTTTAAAAAAATGCTCGACTGGTTTTCAAATGATCTTGCGATCGATCTAGGTACTGCCAACACACTTGTGTATGCAAAAGACCGTGGGATCATCGTGAATGAACCTTCAGTGGTTGCTGTACACCAAGGTTTCCGTGGAGAACAAAAAGTTCTTGCTGTAGGAAAAGAAGCGAAAGAGATGTTGGGAAGAACTCCTGGATCAATTAAAGCAATTCGCCCAATGAAAGATGGAGTTATTGCTGACTTTGAAGTCACTCAAGCAATGCTTAAATATTTCATTCAGAAGTCTTTGAATGGTTCGAAACTTATCAAACCAAGAATTATCATCTGTATTCCATTCGGGATTACTCAAGTTGAAAAACGTGCGGTAAAAGAATCAGCTGAACAAGCAGGAGCTCGTGAAGTTTATTTAATTGAAGAACCAATGGCTGCTGCGATTGGTGCTGGTCTTCCTATCACAGACCCTTCTGGAAATATGATCGTAGATATCGGTGGTGGTACAACAGAAGTTGCTGTCATTTCTCTCGGTGGTATCGTTTATTCAAAATCAGTACGTGTGGCCGGTGATAAATTCGATGAAGCGATTGTTTCTTATATTAAGAAAAAATATTCTCTTCTTATCGGTGAAAGAACTGCTGAGATGATTAAGATGTCTATTGGTAATGCTTATCCGTTTGATGATGAAGTAAAAACCTATGAAGTAAAAGGCCGCGATCTCATCGCCGGTGCTCCTAAAACAATTGAAGTTACTTCTGATGAAATTCGTGAAGCTCTAGCAGATCCTATTTCAGAAGTAGTTGAAGCTATTAAAATTTCTCTTGAAAAAACACCTCCTGAACTTGCAGCTGATATCGTAGATAACGGAATCATTCTTGCTGGTGGTGGTTCACTTCTTGCGAACTTAGATATTTTGATCAAAGAAAAAACGGGCTTACCTGTTTCTTTGGCCGAAGATCCTCTTACATGTGTAGTTCGTGGTTGTGGTATGGCGCTTGAATCGTTAACTCTTCTTCGCCAGGTGACGACTCTAAGCTAGACCGGAAGGTCCCAATGTCCCAAACTTTTTTTTCAAAGCTTGATCTCCACGAGAAAACTAACCGGCTTAATCAGCTGGGAGTTTCTCGGGGGAAAGTAACCCTTTGGCTCAAAGGTGGAAAAGAAAAAATTCTTGAAACGGTTTTGAAATTTGATAAAGAACATCAAAGTCTTGTTCTCGATTCAAAAGATAATATTTTTCCTCCAAATACTCCAATCCTTTGTACTTTTGATCTCAGAGGTATGACTTTTTTTGCCCAAGCAGTTTTTCGCAAGAGCATTGGAGAGGATGCTGTAGTTGAAATTAAAGCCGATCTGTTTAAATCTGAGAGACGAAATAGCTATCGACTGCTGACTTTTCCCATCTACGAAGTCTGGGCCATTTTTGATTTAGGCGAAGTCTACGAGAGTGGTAAAGTCATCGATTTTAAAACTAAATCAAGCTCCAATACGACTGACCTTTTTAAGAATTTTTTAAATATTGTCAGTGAGGATCAGAGTGATGCTCTTGGTACAATTAAAATTCGAATTCAAGATTTATCCACGACGGGAATGGCCCTGCATGTAGGACAGCTCGAGCAGGAGTATTTTATAAAGAATGCTGATTTTCACAAAGTGAAGATTACTTTCTTGGATGAAGTGATTGAAATTCCCGAAGTCAAAGTGGTCTACATAGTTGATTACATCTCTAGTGACAAAAATCTTAAAAAATATAAAGTTGGATTAAACTTCCCGGATAATCCTACAAATATAGATGAAGTTTTAGGCAGGAAAATTAATCAGCTCTTAAGAGAAAGTGACTTTAATAAAGATTTTGAGAACTTTATTAAGTGAGCCCTTCTTTTCTTCTGTTCTTCATTTTCCTGAATTCTTGCAGCGGCCTAAGCGGCGGAAGCCCGAAAATGGGCAAATCCCAATTCTCTTATCGTGATGTTTCGGGTTCATACAATTATGTGCGCGAAGCTAAACTGATCAAAAAGAAAATAGTGTCTCGAACTCAGCTCGTTTCGACCACCGGCGGGGCCAATAAAGTTGTTGAAAAAAGCATTACTGTCTCTCAAATCGGTAGTGTGAAATCTAAGAAGGGTCGCAATTTAACAGTTAGACCTCTGGCCTCAGAGTTTACCGTGTGGCTTGAAGGTAAGAAATATACTTCCAAGATGAATCTGCACCCGGAAACAAAATCCCTCAAAGTGACTATGACTAGCCCTGAAGCCAAATGGAATGGAGTAAAAGATTATCCATTTCCTAAAGGAAGATACTTTTGTTTCTTTAGCCAAATACCAGAGTGTCTTTATCATAATCGCCTGCTGGAATTGTCCCAATCAGAGAAAGAGCGTGGTTTTGATTTCTATATTGTGTGGGATGCCTACCCTTATCTTCAGGAATCTTACACTGGCATAGGTGATAGTCTTTTTGCATCAGCGTCAGTCAAATTTGATGGTAAGATAAAGAATCTGAATCGTTTTGTAGTTGAAGTTGAAGGGCAGATAATTTTGTATTATTTCAAACCTTCAAGTGATTTTGCTAAACTGACTTGGATTGCCCAGGGAATCACAGTGGTTCCTCCTGGAGAAGAAATTAAAGAAGACTTAGAGTAGGGGTTTAGTTTGGATAATTTAGGACAACTTTTTATTTCTGGAATTAAAGGGACTACTCTCTTACCCGAAGAAATTGAGTTTATTAAAAATGAAAAGCTTGGTGGAATTATTCTCTTCTCTCACAATTTTGAAGATCCTTCTCAGCTGGCCGAACTGGTAAATTCTATTCAGAAACTTCGGGATGAATATCCTCTCTTCATGTCAGTTGATCAAGAAGGTGGGAGAGTGATGCGGTTTAAAAAACACTTTACTCAGTTCCCTTCAATGCTCGATTTGGCCCGGATGGACTCACCAAAGCTTGTTTTTGAAATTCATCAAGTGATGGCTAAAGAGCTTGCTGCTTGCGGAATTAATTTAAGCTTTTCTCCAGTGTGTGACATCCTCACTAACCCTGATAACAAAGTTATTGGCGACCGTGCTTATGGTAACGACGCGGAGACAGTTGAAAAATATATTTCAGCAGCGATTCGTGGACTTCAAACTAGTGGATTACTTTCATGTGCTAAACATTTCCCTGGTCACGGAGGTACAACTCAAGATTCGCATTTTGATTTGCCTTTAGTGAAAACAAGCCTTGAAGAAATGCGCCAACGAGAGCTCATTCCTTTTATCAAGGCTTCAAAGTCTCGCGTTGAATTTATGATGATGGCCCATTTGATGGTGGATGCTTTAGATGAAAAACTTCCTACGACCTTGAGCCCTCGGGCCTATGAGTTTCTTCGCAATGAAACTAAGTTTACAAAAATTGTGATCACTGATGATATGGAAATGAAAGCTATAGCAGACAGGTATACTATTGAAGAAGCGGCTTTAATGGCACTCAATGCAGGAACAGACATGCTTCTCTATCGCTACATGGATGATGCTCAGAAGGCCATGAGAGCTGTGAATGAGGCCCTGAAAAAGCGTTTGATGAAGAAAGAAATCATCACAGAGAAGCTAAGCCGAGTAGAGAAATGTAAAAAAGAGTTCCTATCTTCTTATCAGCCGATCTACATTCCTAAAATTACCGAAGTCTTTAACTCCAATGAAGCCAAAAGTTTATTGGATCAATTTAATAAGTTTCAAATTGCCCGCGGCTAATTCATTTGTTGGCCCACTAGGACATTTTTTCCGTTTTCTTGAAATTCCCAACGCTTAACCGTTTGTTGTTAATCTTTAATAAGATCTCTTTTTTGAGGTTAAAAGGACATGCGAATCACAAGTCGAATGATTCTCATTATTTTGGCCATTATGGTGCCAAGCTTCAATGCTTGGGCGCAAGGAAATTGCCCGAAAGATTTTTCACAGATTTCACCAAGTTGTATTTCATCAGTTACAAAACCATTTACTGAAAATCATCTCACATTAACTAATGAGATGAATGGAAATGTTTATTTTTATAAAACACCAAGTGGACAGGTAGGAAAATTAAAAGTCCGCGCCACGACTGTTACACCTGTTGAGTGTACTTTATTTTTAGATGCTGTAACTTTTGAAAGTAAATCTTTTATCCCTAACTCCTCTCTCTCCATAAGTGTGGCCAATAGGCATTGGGTAAAATCAAAAATATTCTTAGACCGTGAGGGAACATCAGCCCTGGAACTTGTGAGAAGTACAAAGAAAGCGGCTTGTGCGCTTGTCTTCACTAAGGGCACAACTCAAGTGTTTCATGGGAAAATGTCTGATGCGAAGATTCGCGAAGAAAATAATCTACTCTTCTATGGGCCATTGGTTTTAGTTTTCATCGCAATTTTTATTGTGGTGAGAGGCTTTCTCGAAGAGCAGGATAAATTTAAAACTCAAGAAGCTCTCGAAGATGCAGAGAATGCCAGTAAAGGTAAACAGCTTCATCTTTTTCTCAAACTCACGCGCCCATTTTATAAGAGATACTTTGTTCCTCTGGTACAAGGATCTAAGAATAAGCAGGGGCTTAAGAATAAGTACCGACAAAAGATCGCCAATGCTGGTCTATCCAAAGATATGACACCTGAAGAATTTGTAGCACTGAAATTTTTTATGATCTTGGGTGGACCTTTTGTTTTCTTGGCAGTGCGATGGATAATGACGGAAGAATGGCCCCTAACTATTACTCCCATTATGGCCCTCGTTGGATATTTCTATCCTAATATCTGGCTCAGCGGTTTGACAAAAAATAGGAATGATCAAATTTTGCGGGCGATGCCCTTTATTGTAGATATGTTGGCACTGTCGGTTGAAGCGGGACTAGATTTTATGGCCGCTATTCAGAGAGTGATTGAGAAGGCTCCTCCAAGTCCCTTAGTGGAAGAGTTTGAAACATTGATTAAAGAGACACGCATTGGTTCAAGTCGCGCCGAAGGCTTAAGACAAATGGGCTGGTGAATTAATATCATCGAGATTAATTCATTCTGCGCCACTTTGATTGCTGCTGATTCAGTGGGGGCGTCCATTGGCCCTATTTTAAAACAACTCTCGGGAGAACTTCGAGTAAAGCGCTCATCAAGAGCAGAACAGCAAGGTGCGACTGCCGCTACTAAAATTCTCATTCCGATGATCTTTTTTATTTTGCCCGCTGTACTGGTGGCTATCTTTGCACCTATGGTTCTGAAAATGATGAAGGGTGAAATATGAAAGTAAACGTCCTTTATAAAGGCAGAGTTATCGCAAGCCAGATTGCCCTGGCAGATAACTTCTGGTTAAGACTCTCTGGCTACATGTTTAGGGAGATTCCTCATGTCCCAGGTATCCTCTTCGAGCCATGTAGTTCGATTCATACAAGCTTTATGAGTTTTGATTTAGATCTGATCTTTTTATCAGGTGAAAATAAAATAGTGAAAATTATCAGAAACCTAAAGCCTTGGCGACATACTTGGTTCTATTTCAATTCCAAGCGCACTCTTGAAATGCCTGCAGGTGTACTTCCACTTGAACTAAAGGAAGGCGACACCTTGGAGGTTGTTCATGTTTAAACTCGTTGTCGTGGGTGGAAAACTTCGCGGAAAGGAATTTGTCTTAAATGATGGAGACAATACTATTGGGCGCTCACCGGAAAGTGATCATGTGATTCCAGTTGATGGAGTATCAAAGAAGCATCTCCATATTACCGTGAACGGAGATACCGCATTTGCTGAAGACCTTGGAAGTTCCAACGGAACTTTTGTAAATGGAAAAATCATTAAAAAAGTTACACTCAAAGACGGCGATAAGATTGCTCTTCCGAATGTGATTATTCAGTTTGTGTATGTCCTCGAGAAGAAAGTCATCGTCAAAAAACGCGTCGTCAAAGAAGGCGATAGTGACCAAGATTCCTATGATGATCTCAGTCAGACTGAACCGATGCCGAAAGATCTTCTTGGAAAACCCATTTGGTTTTTTAAACATAAACTCATGCCTGTGATCTATAGTTTCAATCAGCAATATGAATGGGCAGCTCTTGTAGGGATTTTACTCTTTATTTTTATTGCCATTAATATCACTCTCACCATTTTACCGGTTCTGCGTGACAGTAAAGTTCTATTGATTAAAGAAGTAGCTTTGCGAGGTAAGCAGTACGCTGCTGAAGTGGACAGGTTGAATAACGTTTATCTTAGAGATAAAAATCTGGATCAAGTTTATACAGGATTTCTTGAAGGTGATGACGCCGATGGAGTTCAAAGCTACAAACTCTTTGATGTTGAAGGCAGAGTTTATAGGCCAATTTCAGAGCTCAATACTATTGTGAACGATTCTTTTTCGGTGGATGCAATTAAGCATTACCGGGATGAGAGTAAGCGTGATCAGCATTTTATCCGCGATCTTGGGAATAACACTATTGGTATCGCCCGGGCCATTAAGGCCCATGACCGTGCACTTGGAAGAGATGCAGTAGTGGCCATTGTTGCCATTAACTTCTCACCCACTTCACTCGCACGTGAAGCCAGTAATAATTCGAAGGCTTATTTAGAATCTCTTCTTACTTCAGGAATGGTGGCAATTATTTTCTTCGGGATTCTCTACTACATGACTATCCGTCCATTGGATGACATGCGTCTTCAAATTGAGCGGGTCCTTAGGGGACGGCAAAAAGAATTAGAGGCCACATCTCTATTCAAAGAACTCAATCCACTCCGAGGTACTATCAATAGTATTTTATCAAGGATAAAGGAATTACAGAATAGTGACTCTGGAGAAGTTCAGAGTCTGGAAGAAGATGGACCCTATTTGCGAACGCTAAAAGAGTTTCTGCAAGGAGCTCAAGGACCAGTACTTATTCTTGATTCTGAAAAAGTGATCCATTTTATCAACGCCGAAGCTGAGGATCTGATAGGTATTCGTGAGAGCGCTTCAGCCGGAAAAAGTATTTTAGATACGGCCCGCGATCAAGGATTTGCAGCAACTATTATTGATCTCTGTAATAATTCGGCCAGTAATGAAGGAATGAATCAAAAAGAAAATTATGAAATTGGTGGAAAAGAGATGGAGATTAACGTCACCTCTCTCATAGGAAAAGATAAATTCGCTAAAGGGTTCTATATAACCTTTGTGAGAAATTAATGGCCAAAAACGTTCTTGTTCTCAAACATTTTGAATCCCCTAAGGAAGCTGGAGTCTACTACCGGCTGGTGTGCCTTACGGGTGGAAATAAAGGCGAGTCTTATGTCTTGATGGGTAACCGCATTGTCATTGGTCGCTCTGAAAAAGCAGATATCCGACTGACTGATTCAAAAGCAAGCCGTGAACACGCAGAGGTGACAAAAGTAGGATTGGGATGGGTTGCCACAGATCTAGGATCTCAAAATGGAATTATCCTCAATGATAAGAAGATCACACAGCAGCCCTTGAATGAAGGCGACAAGCTCATTGTGGGTCAGACTGTATTTAAGTTCGCCAAAGTTGAAGTTAGTACAAAAAACAAAGTGATCAAAGAGAGTTCTGAATCAAGTGGTACTCCTAAAAATAAATCAGCACTCCCATTTATAATTTTGTTGATTATTTTTGGAGCAGTATTCCTTTTTGACGATGATCCTAAACCAACAGCAGCACCTAATGCTTCAGCTACTAAGAAGGGATTTCAGGACGTATCTAATGAATACGTTACAGTTCTTAAAAAGAAGCAGGCATCTGAAGATCGTCAGTCCAAAGAGCGGCTTAATACAATTTATCAGCGTGGACTGCGTGAATACCGTGAAGGGAATTACTTCAGGGCCATTCATGAGTTCAATTTGGCACTTATCATTTCTCCGGGGGATTCTCAGGCTGAATATTACCTCCGGAAAACAAAAGAAGATTTAGATGGCTCCATAGAGTCTTATACAGCAGCTGCTCAACGAGATGAAGACTCATTGAAGTTTCAAAGTGCTGTCGTATCGTACTGCTCAATTATTAGATTACTTTATAGTGTACCGGATGATCCGAGACATAAGAATGCTGAAAAGCAGATTAAAGAATTAGAACTTAGACTAGGAATGGAACCAGGTGAAACTGATTGTCTTAAAAAACAACGTACCAATCAGTGAAGTTTTGGTGGAAACACCAGATACCTCTGAGCAGTATGAATTTTTTGTCGGCCGCGCCGATGACTGTCATGTATTGATTGATGATCCTTTGATCTCAAGGCATCACCTTGTCATTAAAAACCAAGGTCCAAACTGGTTTTGTGAAAAACTTACAACTCTTGGAGTTGTGATGGTCAATGGTGATATTTCTCCTAAGTCGGCCCTTCATCAAGGCTCTGAAATTAAGTGTGGAGTTTACTCTATTCTTGTTTCTCAATTGAATACTTCAGGATTAGTTACTCAAGTTACACCTCTTGCTTCTGCGTTCACTCAACCTGCTCCTGCTGAAGATCTTGAACCCCTGATGCCCACCGAAAAAGTGTTTGAGGACTTAGCATCAGTGCAAGAAGATGAGCCTTTAGCTAATGACGTTCTAAGTCTTGATGATGATCTTGGGCAAGATTTAGGCCCTGAAGATACACCCCCAGAAGAAGCATTAAGCGAAGAAATACCTCATGATACCTACTTAGGTGAGGATGGCCTGAATTCAGACCTTAATCAGGATTTGAATCCAGACAATACGGAATCAGATAACAATCAGAGCAATGGTGAATTTGGAAATTCTGAAACTGAAAATTTACCTACTGATTACAATGGCGAAGCAACGGTAAGTGCAAGTGATTTTGACGATGAAGATAATAAAACGCGCTTTGATAACTTCTTTGTAAATTATCAGTTAGTGCTTTTTGGCGAACACGCGCCTTATGATCGTTATTCAATAACTTTGGATGAAGTTTTCATTGGTCGGGATGAAGAAAAATGCCAGATTATTCTCAACGATCCAGAAGTGTCTTCGGTTCATGCGGTACTTCGAAAAACAAAAATTGACGTGATCGTGGAGGATCTCAATTCTTCTAATGGAACAATTCTAAATGGTGAGCGCATCAACCGTGCCCATCTCTCTCCGGGAGATGAATTTGTGATTGGGGGAACAAGCTTTACCTTAGAAGTTGTCTCCGATCTTTTAGATGCTGAGAAAGATCGTCTTATGCCGGTAGAAGCCGGGCAGATGATTGAGAAAGAAGAAATTGAGGAAGAAGAAGTCGATCTTGAAAATGGCGAAGACATTAACTTCGATGCCAATGCACCAGTTGAAAAGAGCATCATCAAAAGAGTTTGGAAAGATCCTCAAATGCGTCGCAAGGCCATTATCTATTTAGTGGTCGCTACTCTTCTTGCTGTATTCTTATTACCCGACGAAGAAGAAACTCCTGTAGTAGCAGCTAAACCCGTGGTCAAAGATGCTAAGCCAGTCAAGGCCAAACTTAAACTCTCTGTTGAGCTTGAAAATCGCAGAAATATTGCTTACGAGCTTGGTGTGAGCTTCTTTGAGCAAAATAAATACTTTGAAGCCTTAAAAGAATTCCAAACGGTGGCCGAGATTGATCCTGGTTATAAAAATATTCAAACTTATCTTGAGCAAACTAAGTCCGGTTTAAAACGTCTGGAAGAGTTAGAAGCAGAGAGACGGGCCGAAGAAGAGCGGATTAAAACCAAGAAAATTATTGAAGAGCTCTTAGTTAAAGCTAGGGAAGCAGTGAAGGATCACAACATCACTGTGGCCAATAGCTTTTTCTCACAAATTACGGAAAAAGATCCGGAAAATATTGAAGTCTCACAATTGCGATTGGAACTTGAGGCCTGGCAAAAAGAAGAAGAAAGAAAGGCCCTTGAGTTGGCCGCAAAGCTCGCTGCTCGGAAGGCCATGGTAGACGCTCTTTCTCCTGGTAAAACCTTTTACCTTAAAAAGGAATGGTACCGCGCGATCTTAAAGCTAGAAGAATTCTTGCGCAAAAAGGGTATGGATGAAGATTTAGTTAAAGAGGGCAGTGAAATGCTGAGCGACGCTAAGAACCAGCTGGCTTCAGAACTGGGGCCCGTTTTAGGTAAGGCCCGTTCACTCAAGGAAGGGCAAGATTTAAAAAGTGCTTATGAGTCTTTTCTTGAGGTACTAAAACTTGAACCGACTAATACGGAAGCTTTAAACGAAGTGGATGATATCCGCTCACAACTAGATGGGCGCTCCAAGAAGATTTACCGTGAAGCAATTATCGCAGAGTCTTTGAGTCTCTTTTCAGACGCCAAAGAGAAATTTCAAGAAGTGCAGCAGATCTCGCCTACAGATAGTGAATACTATAAAAAAGCCACTGAGAAATTAAAAAATTATTTGGAGTAGTATGCGTCTTAAAGCTTATGCAGCTCAAACTCATCAAGGCCCATATCTTCAAGTTAATGAAGATGGGTATGATTTTGATTTTGAGAATGATCTCTATATGGTGCTTGATGGTTTTGGCGGATCCGGCATTGGAGACCGCGCAGTTGAGAAGCTCAAGCATGAGATTAAAAACTTCTATACTCAAATTTCTGATGATCCCAACGCTACTATGCCTTTGTATTATAATCCCCGCAATTTGTTAGAGGGCAATGCCATCGTCAATTCTTTGATGAATGCTCATCAAAATTTAGTGAAAACTAATTTAGAGAGACCAATCAATCAAAGAGCAGGTGCTAGTGCCTTAGTTGCAGTGAGATCTGAAAGTGTGATGATCTTGGTAGGAATTGGAAATTGTTGTGCTTATCATTTTCGCCAGGGCAAACTTTCAAAAATTATTGTGGAAGATACTTTTCAATATCTCTCAAAAAACCAAGTAGATTTTCGTTTCAGAAGTTCACCCATGAATGCCATGGGCATGTATCCTGAACTTGGCCACCAAATGAGAGAAGTTCGACTTTCAGAAGGTGATAAGCTGGTTCTTCTCACTGACGGCGTTTATACGAGCCTTACAGATGATGAGCTTCTCTATGCCTTGAACAAATCGGCTCCAGATGCCCAAGAGCGAGTGAATAGCCTACTAAAACTATCCAACACTCGCGGTAATCTTGATAATCAAACAGCAATGATTCTGGAGTTTTAGCTTTTTTCCGTTCACAGACTGATGCTGCGCCCACTATAATTTTAGTATTATAGGGGAGATCTACTGACATGAACCATAAAGTAATATTGGCCGACGATAGTCTGACCATTCAAAAAGTGATCAAAATCACTTTGGCCCATCAGCCGTACGAAATTACCGATGCTTCAAATGAAGACGAACTCTTTCATAAGCTTCCTATCATTCAACCGAAATTAGTTTTTTTAGATTTCAATCTTTCAGATAAATACACGGGATACGAACTCACTGCAAAAATTAAATCACTCTCGCCTTCAACCAAAGTTCTTCTGTTACTAGGAACTTTCGACACTGTAGATGATTCAGCCATGGAGAAGTGTGGGGCTTCAGAAAAAATTGTAAAACCTTTCGATTCAAATAAGTTTATCGCTATTTGTAAGCAGCTCATTGATACTTTTGTGGATGATGATGATTTTGCTTATCCGGATGTTCAAGAAAAGCAAGATCCAGTGATCACTGCTAATCCGGATGATCAGTGGAAAGTTAGTCACTCCACTGAAGTTAAGACTCAGATTCAAGATTCAAGGCCACTAGATAATTCATTCCCTGATACGATGAATACCTTAGAAAGAGAAGTTTCAGATTGGTCTATGAGTGTTCCTGGGGTAATAAACGATAACATGGCCCATGATAAGCTCATCGATTTGCCTCCAGTTATTGCTGGAGCAACTCCGAAGTCAGATATCAAATTCCCTGTGAATGACGATCTGGATTATCCAACAATTGAGGAGCTCAAAGAAAAGCCTGCCTCTACAGATCGCCAAGAAAGAAAGCCTCAATATCAAGATGCAAGCAACTTGATCTCAGTTAATTTTGATCAGGATGCAACTGGCGAGTTTCAAGTTGATCATGCCTTTGCTGTTGAAGAAACGGATGTGAGTAAGATCGAAGAGCAGATTCAAGATGAAGTCAGTGAAAATCTATGGCACGCAGATGAATTTGAAGATCTTAAAAAAGAAGTGTCAGCTAAGATTGAAGAAGTTAAAAATAATTTTCAGTCTCATAAAACAGATTTCGATGAAGCCTTATTTGGTGGGTATGACGATAAAGATTCAATTAAGTGGAATGAACCTACTGATGCTTTCAATGTAAAGGCTTCAGAGTCAGTGAGCGATATGCGCTCAGAGATGGAATCCATGGTAAAAAAATACGTTAAAGAATACATGGATCAAATGTTTCAGAAAAATGTGGAAAAAGTCTCTTGGGAAGTTATCCCTGACTTGGCAGAAAATCTCATTCGTCAGGAGCTCTCAAAAATTTCTCACAAAATTTTAAACGATCAAAATTAAACTATTCGCAGACTTCCATTATAGAGATGAGTTTCCCCATGGGAGGTCATAAGCACGGCTTCGCCATGTTCGCCCAATCTCTCAAATTTCCCCCTAAATTCTTCGCCATTTTCTAAAATCCTCACTTCTGCTCCAAGATGAAAACAGCGCAATTCCCAGTCGTTTATAAGATCAGGGGTTGAGGTGTAGCGGTGAGTGATAATAAATTCGGCTAAGTCTGAAGCCCAGTTTTTTTTATCAAGTTCAAAAGCACCTTCATAAATACCACCAAACTCAGGGTGATCAGAAAAAAGATTTAGGCCTATTCCAGTCATCATGATGTCTTGGGAGTTTTGAACCAAAATTCCACAGCACTTTTGTCCGTGTTGATTATATAAATCATTAGGCCATTTGAGTTTAAGTCTCTGCCCTTTTTTTTCAAAAAAACGTGCCACGAGAACTGAAATTTCGAGCGCCGTAAAACTAGGCGTAATATGAGGATCATGACTCAAGGAGAGACAAAGAGTTCCAGGCATATTCTCCCAAATATGATCACCACGACCTCGACCTTTCAACTGGTTCTCACAACTGACTAGATAAGTTCTATGTTGAGGTTCTTTGCGCAATTGTTCTTTAAGAACATCTTGTGTAGAATCACACTCATTCAAATGTAGATGCATCATCATTAAGAGGTTCCTATGTCACTAATCAAACGCGATACACCACGTCCGATCAAATTTACTACAGGTATAAACCCTTACGCTCACGGTTCAGTGATCGCAGAGTTTGGTCATACCAAAGTTCATATCACAGCTTCAGTGCAAGAGTCAGTCCCACCGTTTCTTAAAGGCAAAGGTCAGGGTTGGGTTACTGCTGAGTATGCCATGCTGCCTTCAGCAACTCACACTCGCGGTGATCGTGAAAGAAAAGGGGCCTCAGGCCGCACCCAGGAAATTCAGCGCCTCATCGGAAGATCTCTGCGCTCGGTAGTGGACATGACAAAGTTAGGTGAGCGCTCAATTCTCATCGACTGTGATGTGATCGTTGCCGATGGAGGTACTAGAACAACTTCAATTTCTGGGGCTTACGTTGCTCTTGAGATGGCGGTAAAAAAACTCATGAAAGACGGTCTTCTCAAGGAAAATCCTATTAAAGATGGTCTGGCCGCCATTTCAATTGGGCTCACGAAAAATAACGAAGTGATCGCCGATCTTAACTACGAAGAAGACTCATCTTGCGGCACAGATATGAATATCGTGATGACTTCCAGTGGGAAATTTGTGGAAGTTCAGGGAACTGCTGAGGGCGAGCCCTTCGGTATGGAACATCTTCAGGCACTTTTAGGCTGTGCCCAAACCGCTCTAAAAGTGGTCATGAAAGAGCAAAAAAATGCTTTGGATAATCTAGCTTGAAATCTTTTCTTCTTGGTACTGGAAACGCTCACAAGGCCGAAGAGTTTAAAGAGCTTTTTCGAGAGGCTATTTCAATTTCTGCAGCACCAAGAACTCTTGAAGTTGACGAGACAGGAAAGACATTCACCGATAATGCATTTCTGAAAGCGAAGGCCTATTACGACACTTACAAAACTCCTGCACTGGCCGATGATTCAGGTCTCAACATTGAAGCTTTGCCAGATATTTTGGGTGTTCAAAGTGCAAGATTTGCTCCGGAGCTCAAAGAATACAAAGATAAGAATTTAAAACTCATCGAGATATTTGCTCATGACAAAGTGGAAAACCGCGCA
>CAMDDI010000021.1 GCA_945890905.1 Bacteriovorax stolpii | reverse complement strand
TTATTTCAACCATTAATTATCGACCGACTCATCCAGGAAAATTTATTAAGGGTGAAGTGGCGGCCCCGTTATTTAAAAGTGAAGAAATTTACGGAATCATTCCGAAAGATACAAGAAAACCATTTGATGTAAGAGAGATTATCGCACGTTTGGTGGATGGTTCTGAATTTCAAGAATTCAAAGAAAGATATGGTTCAACTCTTGTTTGTGGATTTGCAAAGATTCATGGTTATCCTGTGGGGATTGTGGCCAATAATGGAATTCTTTTTTCTGAATCATCTATGAAGGCAGCACACTTTGTTGAACTTTGTGGACAGAGAAAAGTTCCACTCGTGTTTTTGCAAAATATCACGGGTTTTATGGTGGGCAAGCAGTATGAGAATGAAGGTATTGCTAAGCATGGAGCAAAATTTGTAACGGCGGTTTCCACAGTGAAGGTTCCGAAATTTACGGTGATTATTGGTGGCTCATTTGGAGCAGGAAATTACGGCATGTGTGGAAGAGCTTTTGGCCCGCGTTTTCTCTTTATGTGGCCTAACTCTCGGATCTCCGTGATGGGTGGAGAGCAAGCGGCCAATGTTTTAGCCACAGTAAAACAAGATGGGCTTAAGGCCGGAAATAAAACTCAAATGACGGATAAGGAATTGGCAGCTTTCAAACAGCCGATTCTTGATAAATATGAAAAAGAAGGATCTCCTTATTATTCTTCCGCAAGACTCTGGGATGACGGGGTGATTGACCCTGCTCAGACTCGGGATATTTTGGGCCTTTGTTTAAGTGTCACACACAATGAGGAGTTCCCTGATCCTCGTTTTGGTGTCTTTAGGATGTAAGATGAGTTTTTTAGAAATTGTTTCAAAACCTAAAGGTGTGAAAGAAGTCTGGATGAACCGGGCCGATCTTCATAATGCTTTTAATGCCGAACTTATTGAGGAGTTGATCTCAACTTTTGAAGCACTTCAAAATGAAGCAGATTTACGACTTGTGATCTTATCAGGAAGAGGAAGCTCATTCTGCGCAGGAGCATATCTTAATTGGATGAAATCCATGAAAGATTATAGCAAAGAAGAAAATTTTAAAGATGCAAAGAGACTCGCGAAATTATTCTCAACTATTAACGAGTGTGCTGTTCCGGTGATCGGACGAATTAATGGGCACGCTCTTGGTGGTGGTGTGGGGCTTGTGAGTGTTTGTGACTATGTGGTTACAGTGGAACAGGCCTTGTTCGGTTTTACTGAAGTCAGATTAGGTTTAATCCCAGCGGTGATTTCACCTTATTGCATATCAAAAGTGGGAGAATCCCATGCTCGAGCTTGGATGCTCTCGGGAGAGAGATTCGGTGCGGTCCAAGCGCTTCAAATGGGTCTTGTTCATGATGTAGTGAAAGAGGGTGAGCTAGATAAAAAAATGGAAGAGGTCACTCAGAAATTTTTAGCAGCAGGGCCCGAGGCTGCGAGAGAAGCAAAAAAACTGGTGAGAGGGGTCGTGAAAAATCTTAAGGCTTCAGAAGATTTTGCCTGTGAGATGATTTCAGAGAGAAGAGTGAGTGCAGAAGGCCAAGAAGGGATGCGCGCACTACTGGAAAAAACTAAACCGAGTTGGATGAAAGCATGAAAATAAGAAAAATTTTGGTGGCCAATAGAGGAGAGATTGCTCTCCGGGTAATTAAGACTGCCAAAGAGATGGGCATTAAAGTTGCGACAGTGTACGCCGAAGATGACAAGAATCTTCCTCATGCACTCTTTTCAGATGAAGCCCATTCTCTAGGGTTAGGAGCTTTATCTGAGACCTATTTAAATAAAAAGAAACTTATTGATATTGCAAAGGCCTGTGGCGCCGATGCCATTCATCCGGGATACGGATTTTTGTCGGAGAATGCTGAATTCGCCGAAATGGTTGAAAAAAATAAAATCATCTTTATCGGACCGACTGCAGAATCTATTGTGCTTATGGGAGATAAAATTGGATCTAAGAAGGCCCTTGAGAAAATCAATGTGCCGATGATCCCTGGTTATCATGGTGATGATCAGACTGTTGCTCATCTTGCAAAGAAGGCCAAGGAGATTGGCTTTCCCGTTCTTATAAAAGCTTCGGCAGGTGGTGGTGGGAAAGGTATGAGGATTGTGCATCAGGAAAGTGAACTGGAAGAATCCATCACGGGTGCGCAGTCTGAAGCATTGAAATCATTTTCAAATGATAAAGTACTGATTGAAAAATATGTAGTGAATCCACGGCATATTGAAGTTCAATTAATGTCGGATACTCATGGCAATCATTTGCACTTTTTTGAAAGAGAGTGCTCCATTCAAAGACGTTATCAAAAAATCATCGAAGAGACCCCAGCTCCTAATTTATCTTCTGAGCTAAGGTTAAAAATTTGTGAAACAGCAGTCATGATCTCTTCGGGGATTAATTACCGAGGAGCGGGGACAGTTGAATTTATTTTGGCCCCTGATGGAAAATATTATTTTCTAGAAATGAACACCAGACTTCAAGTGGAGCATCCAGTGACAGAAATGGTCACAGGGCATGATTTAGTGAGATATCAAATCATGGTGGCCCAAGGTGATAAACTCCCGGTCGCTCAAAAAGACATCAAGCAGAGAGGTCAGGCCATTGAATGCCGGATTTATGCTGAAGATCCTGATCAGAATTTTATGCCCTCCATTGGAAAAATTGAGCGCATCGGTACTCCGACACTCAGAGATGTGAGACTTGATTGCGGATTCTTAGATGGAACAGAAGTGGGAGTGAACTATGATCCTATGCTCGCAAAGTTAGTTGTTTGGGGCGAAGACCGCAAACTAGCGATTTCAAAAACCATTTATAGTCTAGATGAAGTTTTATTTCTCGGAGTTAAGACAAACCGGGATTATCTTAAACGAATTCTAGGGCATCAATCTTTTATTGCTGGGAATACCCATACCCATTTTATTCCTGATCATAAAAGTGATCTTGAACCAAGAAAGCTTTCTGATGAAGACATGGCCTGCATGGTAGCGGCATTGAGCTTTGGTGCTAGAAGAGAAGTGAAATCTGGGGGAGCTAGTGAGAGTTTGAAAACCCCCTGGACTCAATTGACTCAATTTAGGAACTAATATGGATAAAAATTTTGTCATCAATGGTGAAGAACTTAAAGTTCAAGATTATAAGCTCGAAGCTGGACTAGTGAGTTTTAAACTTAATCATAAAGACTACCGGTTCACTCTCGTGCAAAAAGACGGGCCAGAGATGATCTTAGACGATGGAAATCGTTTTAAGGCAGCTGTGGGATCTATGAATGCCGAGGGTGAGAGTATTGTGATGGCCAGGGGCCGTGAAGGAAAAATTTCATCAGGAAATAAGAAAACTTCTAAGTCCCGAGTTCAAGCGGGAAGTCTTGTATCGCCTATGCCAGGTAAAATCTTTAAAATCGTAAAAGAAATTGGAAGTCCTGTTAAAAAAGGTGAACCCATTCTTATTTTAGAGGCCATGAAAATGGAGCACTCAATTCGCGCTGATAAAGATGGAACTGTAAAAAAGATCCTCTTTAAAGTGGGTGAACTTGTTCAAGGTGGGATTATTCTCGCCGAGGTGGAATAAACATGGGGACCACAAAAATCAAAATCGTTGAAGTTGGTCCTCGAGATGGTTTGCAAAATGAGAAAACAATTCTCTCCACTGAAGAGAAGTTTCAATTTATCTCCCTTTTATGTGAAGCCGGAATCTCCACCATTGAAGTCACTAGTTTTGTAAAGCCACCGGCCATTCCTCAAATGGGGGATGCAGTTGAGCTCTTTAACATGGTGAATGAGAAATTGGGGCATCTGCCTGTGAACTTTCCTTGCCTTGTTCCCAATCTTCAAGGTTACGAGAAGGCCAAGAGCTTAGGAGTCAAAGAGATTGCTCTATTTACGGCCACATCTAATACGTTTACTCAAAAAAATGTGAACGCCACCATTGATGAGACTTTTGAGCGCATGAAAGAAGTAGCTCTGGAAGCTCAAAAAGATAAGGTGAGAATTCGCGGATATATTTCAACGGCCTATGGATGTCCTTATGAAGGGAGAATGTCAATTGGTGCACTCATGGATGTGACCCGGCGATTTATGGAGTTGGGAGTTTATGAAGTTTCAATCGGCGACACAATCGGTGTGGCGGTTCCTGGCCAAGTTAGAGAGTATTTAAAAGAACTCAAAAAAGAATTTTCTAGCTCAAAACTTGCCATGCATTTTCATGACACTCGGGGCATGGCCCTCACTAACATTCTTGTTTCTCTTGAAGAAGGTATCACGACTTTTGATTCGTCTGCGGGTGGTCTTGGGGGATGTCCTTATGCTAAAGGAGCAACGGGGAATGTTGCTACTGAGGATGTTTGGTACCTGATGCAGTCCATGGGACTTGAAACAGGAATTAGTTTCGAAAAATTAGCAGCAGCTTCTCAGTATATTTTGGGAAGAGTAAACCGTAATACAGAATCGAAATTTCTCAAGGCTTATTTGAATACAGGAAAAGTATGAGCTTTTATTTAAAATCATTTCAAGATTTAGTAGTTGAAAAGAAAAATCAATCAATTTGGATTACTCTCAACCGTGCAGAGGCAAGTAATGCTTATTCAGCATCCATGGTTGAAAACCTGGTTGAAGTTTTAAAGTATGCTGATATTGACCAAGAGGTAAGAGCAATAGTCATTACTGGTGCTGGAAAAAATTTCTGCGCTGGTGGGGATGTAAAAGCTATGTTGGGCAAAACCGGAATGTTTGCCGGGGAATCTAATGAGCTTCGTGAAACTTATCAAGCAGGTATTCAGCAAATTCCGGTTACCATCTCTCAACTCAAAACTCCACTCATTGCTATGGTTAACGGAGCTGCAGTGGGCGCCGGTTGTGATCTGAGTGCGATGTGTGATCTTCGGGTGGCCTCAAGTGAGGCGAGCTTTGCTGAGACATTTGCCAAAGTTGGTTTAGTTCCAGGCGATGGTGGCGCCTTTTTTCTAACCAGACTTGTAGGATTCGGAAAAGCGATGGAAATGTTTTTAACCTGCAAAACTTTTTCAGCGCAAGAAGCACTAGAAATGGGACTTGTGAATCAAGTGGTCCTACCAGAAAATCTCGTTTCAAAAACAACGGAACTTGTTGATCAGATCTGCGCACTTCCACCAATTGCTTTGCAAATGACTAAAAAAGCAGTCCAACATTCATATCAAAATGATCTGCACTCCCATTTAGAACTCGTGGCGGCGTACCAAGGTATCACTCAACGTTCATCGGACCACTTCAAAGCAGTGGAAGGTTTGATCAATAAAAAGAAAATGAGCTTCGATCACCGCTAAAATAATTTTTGACAAGTTGTCGTTGCACCTAAAGAATTGAGGTATATGAAAAAACTTCTTACCGTTATTCTTTTTGGAACGCTTGCGAGTTGCACCACAATTCATTTTCGTTCGAAAAATACGGTACCAGTTTCTTTTGATGGAAATCCTGATCAGCAAAAAGAAGTCTCTCTGAATGGGAAAAGGGATTTTTACTTTTGGGGTTTAAATCCTGATCATCATGACGTATTTATCGATGAAGAAGTTCGTCACGCAGGATATGAGGGTTTATCGAAAGTCATTATCTACGAACAGAAATCAGCTCAAGAAATTCTCATCTCATTTTTAACTTTTGGAATTTATCTTCCAAGAAGTTTCATCATCACAGGTTTTGCGTCAGACAAAATGCTGCCAGCTGAAGAACCAGTTAAACCAATCAAAAAATAATTTTTTTAAGACCATCAGGAAGAGGGTTTTCCAAGGATGGATCATTAGGCCAGGGATGGCCTTTTTCTTTTATCGAAGGTTGCGAGCGCGGCTATTCCAAAGAGGTTTAGTGACAACACTAAACCATACAAAAAAACCACCAAAGCAGGTTGAAAAAGTAGAGGCTATTGAGCTGGGTGTAGAAGCGTTGTTAACGACTGCGTAAATGGTGAACATCGTAAATGAGAGTCCTCCAAAACAAAGAGTCATGAAGCACACTTGTTTAAAGGTCATCATTTCTTGAGGTTCAGGACGCAAGAAAGAGAATGGCCACCAGATAAAATCTTTATCTGATACCCAATTGTGAAAATGAGCAATAATGTTTAAGACTTTCATTTAAGTGATCCCATCAAATTTCCAAAAAAGTTTTTCTTAAAGTCCTTCACTTCATCCTCTGACATTTCACCAAAGTTTGTCCGGTCTAGTTCTTTATAGAGTTGCGGGATTTCGATCACAAAACGTGATTTAAATCTCGGAATCATCTTATTATACATTTTTCGCTCTTTTGCGTAAGTCATGATGAGTCGCTTACGAGCGCGGGTTATCCCAACATAGCAAAGGCGCCTTTCTTCATTTATATCAGATCCATCTTGAATGGTTTTCTTATGGGGAAGAATTTCCTCCTCCATGCCGATCAGAAAGATGTTGTCGTACTCAAGACCCTTCGATGAGTGGAGGGTCATGAGTGTCACTTCATTTTTTTTCTCTTCGTTAGAAGACTGAGTATCATGGGCATCGGCCAGAAGGAGTCGTTCTACGAAGTTTTTAAGATTAGCATCTTCTTGAAACTTATCTTGGAAGCGGTCAGCGGCCAAAATGAAGTTTTTCACATCATTTTTTTTGCGCTCCATAAGTTTGGCACTGTCATAGCTCTTTTCAATGAAGTCATAATACTTCACTTCTTCCACCATATGGGTGATGGCATTGATCAAAGACTGTTCATTAAAGACCCGCTGATACTTACGGATCAGCTGAATGAAGTCCACAATACCTTCGTGTTCAGTTTCTTCGGCCAAGACATTGAAGAGATGCTTTTTTTTCTCGGCAGCAATAGCGAGAAATTTATTAAGAGTGACTGAACCAATACCTCGGTTAGGAACGTTGAGGATGCGCCGAAGAGCGAGCTCATCTCGAGTATTTTGAATGACAGTCAGGTAAGCGATGATGTCTTTAATTTCTTTTTTTTCGTAGAACTTCTGACCACCAATAATGTTGTAGGGAACTTGGGAGATACGCAGCTGATCCTCAAAAGGAGGAACTTGAGTGTTTGATCGGTAGAGAATGGCCATATCCGATAAGGCCAGACCATGGGCCTGAAGCTTAATGATCTCTTCTACAACAATGGAGGCTTCATGATCAGAATCTCCAGCGGCCCAAAGCTGTGGAAGATTTCCTTCCATGATTGAGGTTCTCATGGTCTTAGCTTTTCGGTGGATATTTTCTTTGATGACTTCGTTGGCGAGATTGAGAATAGGAAAAGTTGAGCGATAATTTTCTTCGAGTTTAATGACTTTTGTAGAGGGATACTGTTTTTCAAAATTTAAAATATTTGAAATATCAGCTCCACGGAAAGCATAGATCGCTTGATCATCATCCCCAACAACACAAATATTCTGGTGAGT
Source organism: Bacteriovorax stolpii (assembly GCA_945890905.1). GTDB lineage: Bacteria > Bdellovibrionota > Bacteriovoracia > Bacteriovoracales > Bacteriovoracaceae > Peredibacter. The sequence continues at coordinate 12,938 of CAMDDI010000021.1, read as the reverse complement.
AGAGGTCAAGGCCTGGATCATGGTAAACTGCAGATTGTTTGTATCTTGATACTCATCCACCATGATGTATTTGAAGCGCTCTGAATATTTTTTTGCAATAAGAGGAAACTCGTTGAAGAGTTTGACCACTAAAAAAAGAATATCATCAAAATCAAGAGCATTATAGAACTGAAGCTTTTCTTGATAGAAGTGATATACGTATTCAGTAGCACCATCATAGTTATTTTCTGGATCATAAAACTTACTGGTAGAAAATTCAGCGGCAGAGATTCCATTGTTTTTAAGTAGGCCAATCTTTGCCATGATGGTGGGCCTGTCAAATTGCTTACCTGATTTGTAATTTTTGAGTCCTTCTCGAACAATACTCATCTGATCGGCTTGATCATAAATAGTGAAGAGATTGTTGTAACCCAAGTGGTGAATGTCTTCCCGAAGAATTCGCAGACCCAAAGAATGAAAAGTTGAAAGAGTGAGACCTTTGCGCATTCTTGAATCAACTAAATGGGCCACACGCTCTTTCATTTCTTGAGCAGCTTTGTTGGTAAAACTCACCGCCAGAATTTCTTTACCAGGAATTCTCAAATTATCCAGCATATGAGCAATGCGATAGGTGACCGTACGAGTCTTTCCTGAGCCAGCACCGGCCAGGATGAGAACCGGACCATTAACAGTCTCGGCAGCTTCGCGTTGTTCAGGGTTTAAACCATTGAGGGAAATCATGTGCTGTGAGAATAAAAAAGGCTGGGGATTGTGTCAAAATCAAAAGACAAAAAACACCTTACTTTGTAGACTAAAACGACCCTAAATTACCCTTATTTTGAGGCTTCATGAAATACCTAATTACCTCAGCACTTCCTTATGCCAATGGGCCTATTCATTTCGGTCACATTGCAGGTGTTTACCTCCCTGCAGACATTTTTACTCGTCACAAGAAGCTCAAAGGTGAAAAAGCGATCCATATCTCAGGATCTGATGAGCATGGTGTTGCGATTATGCAAAACGCTCAGAAAGCAAAAATTAGTTACCAAGAATACGTGAATCAGTGGCATGAAACCCATAAAAATGTATTCGAGAAGTATGACATCAAATTTGATTTTTTTGGACAAACTTCCAAAGAATATCACAAAGAAGAGACTCTTAAATGGTTCAATGATCTTTTAGGCAAAGGGCTTATTGAAAGAAAAGCTGAACAGCAACTTCAGTGTCAGTCTTGTACGAACTTTCTTCCCGATCGTTTTGTTGAAGGTGAGTGCTATGTGTGTGGATACGCTGAGGCCCGTGGAGATGAGTGTCCAAGTTGTGGAACCTGGATTGATCCACTAAAATTGCTTAAGCCTGTGTGTAAATTCTGTGGCAGCAAAGATGTGAAGGCCGTGGATTCATTCCAGTGGTATTTGATGCTCTCAAAATCCTATGCAAAATTCCAAGAATGGTTTGAAACAAGAAAACCTCATTGGAGAAAAAACGTTGTTCCTTTCGTGGAATCTCTTACCAAAGATAACTTAGTTGATCGGGCCATCACGCGAGATCTGGATTGGGGAATTGATGTTCCTCTTCCAGAAGCTAAAGGCAAAAAAATCTATGTATGGTTTGATGCTCCCATCGGATATGTTTCCAACACCAAGCAATTTCTCAAAGAGTCTGGTTCAAAAGAAGACTACATTAAAGACTGGTGGGGAAATAAAGACGTCACTATTGTGAACTTTATTGGAAAAGATAATATTATTTTCCACTCTATCATTTTTCCTGTGATGAGTTTAGGAACGGGATTTGTGAATCCAGTGAGTGATCTTCCGGCCAATCAGTATGTTAATTTAGAAGGGAAACAGTTTTCTAAATCTAAGGGCTGGTATGTTGATGCCGAGGAAGCGATTAATCAATTTGGATCTGATGCTCTGAGATTTTATCTCACCTCTTTAATCCCCGAAACTTCGGATTCAAGTTTTACTTGGAAAGGTTTGGAACTCAAAATCAATTCTGAGCTCGCCAACAACATCGGAAACTTCATCAATCGGGCCATGAAATTCTCTGCTAAAAATTGGCCTGAAGGTTTAAGAGCAGAAAAATTCAATGCCTTCTACCAAGATCACCAAGCTGGGGTAGCAGATTTTGTCCGTGAATATCACGAACTCCTAGATACTTATCAGATTAAGAAAGGGCAGGAGCATCTCTTGGGTCTTGGTTCTAAGGTGAATCAATTTATCACTGAAAGAGCACCTTGGACTGAGTTTAAAACTGATCAAGACAGAGCTGAAGAAACTATTGCTATCTCTGCTGCCTATGTTTTAGTTATTGGAACTTTCTTTGCTCCTTACTTGCCTCAGCTTTCAAAATCCATTCTTTCTTATTTTGGATTAACTATTGAAAGTGATGTGGTGAAAAGAATCTATAGAGGAGATCTCACAGCGATTAAAGAGACCTTTGCCAATGGTTCAAAACTGCAAGTGGATCCGCAAGGTCTTGTGCCTAAAATTGATCCTAAGGTGATTGAAGAGCTGGATTTGAAGTTAAAAGAAAAGGCCCAAGCTTAGATTACTCGTTATTGTAGCGAGGGTCGAGCTTGACTCCAAAATTTTCACGAGGATTTCCTGGGTCTTTCACCGGCTGATTCCAAGTTTGAATAATTTTTCCATTCTGGGAATCCACAAGAGCATTAAATTTTGTGGATTCATTCTTCTCATTTTTAAACGAAACTAAAACTGATTCCACATTTAAATTTTGACCACCTACAGACCAGACAAAAGAGTGAAGCTTTTTTACTTCCAAGTCACGCAGTTTACTTCCAGATTGAATCACCAGAATCTTCTCGAAGTTATCCTGCCATTGAGGATCAGGTTTATTACTTGGGGCCTTCTGAGTCTGTTTATCCTGAAGACGCGTGATCACTTCACGCCCATTCTTGTTTGATGCAGGAAAAACGAGCGTATTGGGAGGAACAGCTTGGGCCACAACTGCACTAGAACGGGCCAATTCATGGGCCTTCTTCTTCATATTTTGCATGGACCAAACTAGGCACAATACAAGAACTGCAAAAATGGTGAAGATTTTTGATCGACTAATCATTCACATCAAAATCAAAATTAATGACTTTGTAGGGCTTCGGACCGTTGTATTCTGAATCCTGATAATCATCATTAGCGTTGGCCGCATCGGTGTAGCAATCTGAGCAGTTACCAAATTTAGCACGTAGGCGACAACGGAATTTAGTTCCAGGCGGAACCCATTTATTCACTTCCATAATAAGAAGATTGCCAGCATTAAAGTGCTTGGAATCAGAATCTTTCACAACAGTTTCGTAATAAGTTTTACTTGGATTGATTTTAGAGAAGAAGGCGTCACTGGCACCAGGCAAGAACCTGGCAAGACACTCATGTGGATTAAAAGAGAAATCAGTTTCGCTCACTCCAGTGGTGGAGTAACCCAAGCAGTCTTTATCTTGGAGTGTCAGTCCTTGTTTCCTTCTAAATTCATTCTGAGAAACCCATCTCGTACTATTTCCAGATTCAAGTTGAACCATACAAACTGGAGCAGCAGCATTGGCCGGAAATAAATTTGTGGATGTGTTTTTTACCAAGCGTTTGTAGTCGGTCTCAGTTGTGGTGCAGGTTAAAGCAGCTTCGGCCCCTTGATCCACAGTTGTCACAGTATCAACCACGCAGGGTTTGAAATTTCCAGTAGTTCTATCAGTTACGTTGACGTGATCCCAATCATTGGCCAAGAGATGAACTCCGGCCATAGTACTGTTTGACGAGTTATACAAATTCGGAATGACTGCAACAATTTCTCCGGGAGAAACTTTGATATTTCCGTTGTTGTAATCCACGCCGGCAGTTCCCGTTGAAAGTGGAACTGGAAAACCTTTGTACAATAGATCGGCCAGAAGATTTTGCATGTCTGTGCGGTTATCAATAATGTAGAAGCCCACAGTGGATGAGCTATTGGCCACAGCTGTGGCCGAATTAAGCAAAGTCTTCGATACCAGAACGGACTTACGACGATTGTTTTCAGAAACAGGTGTAAGGGCCTGAGCTGGAATAAATGGAACCGCATTTGTATAGGCAAGAGTTCTGCTCTTGGTACTGTTTCCATTATCATTATAGTTTTTAAACAAAAGAAGACCGTAATCATCTAGAAGTTTTTCAGATTCATTCTTATCAAATCCACTACAAACACTACCTGTAATGTACTTATAGATATTTTTAGCAAATACCTGGAAGAAGCGGCGATAGGTCACTTTGTTTACATATTGAGTCCACAAAAATGAATTCGTTGGATCAAGATTATTAAAATAAGTTGCATCAGTGAAAGGGATCGTAAAATCATCAATCCCTTTAGCATTCAAATCACCCAACTCACTTAAGGTCTCCGACAAAAGCAAAACCATATACGAAGTGGCTGCTGCGTGTCCGCCATCAGCGTCACCAGAAATTCCACACTGAGATTTAAATTCTTCAGTCAAAGCAACCATATAATGGCTGACAATCTGTCCACCGTAGTGAACATCTTCTATGGGGATATTAGGATTGTTAGGATCGTAATTAATGTATTGAGGATACGAAAGACGACCTTCAGAAGTGGTATCTAAAGCAGGAACGTGAGCAGAATCAGACTCACTCATAGGGCGAGACTGGTTATATAAACCAAGTGCCCATTCACCGATATGTGTTCTCTTATTCATCACATAGCTATAATAGTCCGCTATCCCTTCATTCAAAGAACCAGCTTCATCGAACCCAAACTTACCTAAGTTAGAACGGAAGGGGTGAGTCTCAGTCGCCGTTCCGTTTCTCATATTCATCATAATTGAAACCATAGCGTGTCCAAACTCATGATAAATAATTGATGGATCCTGCACAAAAAAGAAATTCGGATACGAGGGATGATAGCCAAAGCAAAGTGACGGACCAGCAGGGTCAAAAGAAGCGTTGTTGGCCGCTTCACACTGGGAGTACGACGATAAAAAACTATTTCTGAAAATCTGACTATCTAAACTCGATACACCCGTGAACCAAAACATATTCGAGCTTCTCAAATAACTTGGCACCGACTTCGGAACTGCCAGTGGCAACGAATGAATTTTCTTATAAGCATAGGCCATCTTTTCAAAGAAAGTATCTACACCTTTTTGAACATGATAAAGAGCGTTCACCTGATAAAACTCTTTAGACCCGGTAGGGTACATCCAAGTATTCTCGGCCTGACGAGGTAAACTTTGAAAATCAGTGTGATTTCCCAAGGACTGAATGCAGTTATCTAAACTATCAGAATAATTTCCATAAAAATAAAAATTCATCCCACAGTTACCGGTCAAAATCGTATTGCTTGTGATCGCCTTTGGATACTTGCGATACACATACGGTGCCATATTAATACTCGAAGCACTCACCGCTGCACCACCCAGAATCGCCGGCGATTCCTCATACACATAGCCCATATTATCGTAGGACCCATCTTTGTTCGAAAGAATCCCACTACGACTACCTGTCGGTGTAACTTCTGTTGGATTACATGAAGAGAGTGCGAGCAAAGCCGCAAAAAGAAGAGCACTTCCGAGAGGAAGGTGCCGTTGATTGGTTTTTATCATCCGTTGACGTACCACTATCATATTGACCTTATCGGATTGGAGAATCAGTTCTCAACCGACTAAAATGCTTTATCCGCCAGTTGCTGAAGATCCACGAGTAGAGTTAAGGATTGCATCTAATCCGTTTTGTATACCTCGACCGGAGTTGTCGGTATTCATACAGTTCGCTGGAGTACCAATATCATTAGAAGGTGAATCTCCTTCATTACTTTCAAGGTATTCCATATAATTGGCTTCAATTGTAGCTTTATGGCGATTACACTGCGGATTTAATATGACAGTTGATCCTCTAGATCGTGTAGGAGAATCTTCTTCAGAGCCATCTTCAGAGTCATCCTCATCTGCTGGTCTAGTGGGTACGTTACCACATTTGGTATCCATATCTTGGCAAAGATTAGATATTCTTCCTAAAAGTGAAGCTGTATCAGTACTTCTTGATTGAAATATACTCTTAGCGCATACTCTATCTGCATCCAAGCTAGAATTTTCTGATGAATGTGATCCATATCGTTCACAAATATTCGCAAACTGAGCTTGATAACTATTCATTCCAGGACCCAAATTTGTTGTCGTAAGATCTTCTATATTTCCTGAACAAGCAGCAGCTGGATTTTCATTTAACATCCCAAGTCTCGAGCAAAAATTCTCTTTCTTCTGACCTAATTCATTCTGTTGCGCAATCAATGTACCAATAGCTGCCATACCGGCCACACACTGGTTAGCTAGGTCTCTAGCTTTTGATTCCACTTCACCGTAAGTTCTTTTCGTATTGGTGATGTGAGTTGCGATCGGTGATCTTGCACCAGTGATCTGATCTTGTTGAGCTTTTACTGAATCTTTGAGAAGTTTAGCGTTTTTCTTGAACATCGCCATGTATTTATCAGGATCTTCTAAGAGAAGAGCCCCGTCTGGTGAACCTTGAGTTCCTTCCTTAAGGTCAGCAAGATATCGGTCGTTTTGAGGAACTTCACGCTCAACTCCTGCCGGAGAAGAGAAACCAGCAGCGAAAATTCCACGAAGAGCATCACCTTCGGACATAAATTGAGCAAGGGCCCTGTCGAAAGTTTGAACCATGGTTTGTTTGTATCTATTTAAAGACGCTTTGTAATTATTCACGCGGGCAGTGCGGTCATTCTTTGCTTCAGTCACAAAGTTTTGAGCTTGTGTTCCACAGGCCGCCATGTTGCCGGCACAAGTTGCAGCACCTTTAGCACAGAAGTTTGCGTTCATGGCAAAACGCTCAGGTGTACATGATCCAGCAACTTCGTTGTTGGCCTCAGCTGGACTTGAACATTCGATTAATTTATCAGTGATGTTTTTTGATAAGTCAGAAGCAAAAGTTCTTGCAAGGGTCTTGTAGTTTGTATTTAAAGCGCGAAGGCGAGCGATGGCCTGAGCACCTGACATTTGATTGTTAAGTTTGTTGGCCTGGAATTTTGATTCACAGTTAATGATCAAGTCAGCGAAATAAACACTTGGAGTTCTATTTGTTGAAGCAGGAACTTTACGAGTAGTTACTTGTTGAGTTGTAGGACTGTACTCTTGAACTTCGTAAGCGTTATCCATGCGAAGGTAGTAGCGACCACCAATCTCACCATCTAGGGCCTGGAGATCAGCTAGCTTTTTGGCCGTGCTAGTCGATGAATTGCTCATGATCTGTTCAATTTTTGTTCTCAAGAAACTAGAAGCATTTTTATTGGCGAATTTAGACGTGGTTGGATCATAGATTCTTCCAAGAATTGTCGCCATACCACCACTTGAACTAACAGTTGCAGAGAGACAGTTATTTTTGATTTTATTTTCGATGGTCACCAGTTCATTTTCAAATCCACCAGACTTTAAATCAGTAAGCATTCGTTCTGCTCTTGAGGAATCAATGGCCGAAGCACCTAACTCACTTTTAATGGCCGACATTTCTGATTGAAGTCTCTGGTTGCCTGTCATGAATGAAGCGTTGGCTGTTGAAAAGAAACCCGCATCAAGGATAGATTGAAGACCATTTGTTGAACTGACACTGGATTTTAGACTGCTATAAAAGCTATTTGGATTAGATGCAGCTGCACTGAAATTCAAATTGGCCTGTGTTGAAACACTTCTGGCCATGTTGTTAATGTCAGCAACAATTGAAGCGTTGGCCGACATATAAGATTCACCAGAGTACTTACCATTGGCAGGTTTAGTTGAACGCTGAGTTTTGATAGCACTGTTGATCTTGTTTAATCCGCCTTCGCGACCTCTATCATTGAATGTTTCAAGAGCGTACATTGATTTACAGGCCTGGTTTTCAAAACGCTTACTGAAATCAAAAAGGTCAGGTCTGCGAGTTTTAGCTTCATTTACATAGTCACCATCACCACCATCAAGGAGAGCTGTGTTTTCTTCGATGGCATTTAAATCAGTTCTAGAAGCTTCGCGGAATTGGTTATTTAACGCTTCAAGATTAGTTACAAGTTTATCGAGCTCATCTAAGCGAGATTGAAAGTAAGCATCAAGAATAGCTTTAGCGTTGTTCATACAACCTACACCGAAGCCCTGAGTACCCGAAGCACCACCACCTAAACTGTCGGCTGAGTAGTTGTTATACATTTTAGCGATTTGCTCGTAAGAATCTTTATAGTGATTCGCAATCCCTGCCATCTCATTATAATTGTAATTTCCTTGTGGAGGATTTGAACTACAACCAGAGAAGCGCACTTCATTTAAAGTTGTTCTCAAAGTTGGACACACTAACAGATTGGGATTTTTTCCTTGAGCTGCCATGTAGTTAAGAAGGCCCGGAATTCTTCCCATAATTGAAGCGTTAAACCATTTGTCTTCAGAGGGAGCTTGCATTTCATTGATCATGGCTTCGTTGGTTGCAGCATTTGGATCACTCGCAACTTGAGGACCAGAAGCTCCAGTCAATGCACCAGCAACACCTAGGAGTCCGTTCATCATATTTCCAAATCCTGCAGATGATTGCGCATTGGCAACCACTGGAGAGACGATGAGTTGGAAACACATCACGATGGTGAGAAGTGGAGCGAGTTTTTTCTGTTTCATAAAATTGCCTTTCTAAACTTGTATCTGCTTGTATTTTCGGCTTTATTTCGTCATTAGCTTAATTTCTTATTTGGTGACTGGTTTGGTCTTTTATTATTTTAATCGCGGACTTGGATTGGACCTATTTCTTAAGGATAAAGTTTGATTTTCTTGGCAATGCAGTGAAAAAAAGTGAAACTAAAGTATAGTAATTTCCATGACTTTCATAGGGGCAAGGCTTAGTGTTCAAGAAATGGTTCGGTGGAAAGAAATCGCCAACAAATTCAGGCAATCCTGAGTTTGAAGGTCAATTGGATGGCCAAAACTGGAAAAAGGTTTTCGAGGTCCAGCTAAGTAATATGGAGGATACTCCATCTTACAGCCTTACTCATCAGCTCACAGTGGGTAGCGAGATTGGTAATATCATCATCGCTGATCCTTCTATATCTCCTCGTCACGCTACTTTTATTCTCCAACAAGAAGTTGTTTCAGTTATTGACCACGCAAGTGTTGCAGGAACAATTGTTAATGGTAAAAAAATTACTCCTGGTAAATATATAATCTTAGAAGAGACAGATATCATCGCGATGGGGGACTTAGAAATTCGTCTCATTGTTACAAATGAAGCTGTTGCTGCTGAACCCATCCCAGAAGTTCCTTCGGATAAACCAGAACTCGTGATTGTTCCTGAACCGGCCCCGGCCGTTGAACCCATTGTTAAAATTGCTAAGGTTCCTGATAAACCCAAAGTCTTGGTCAATAAATTAGGGACAAAGACAAAGGGCAAAGGAAAACTAAATCTTAGTCTCAAGTCTTATTATGCTACCAATAGTTTGGTTCGAATCATGGCGGTGGCGTGTGATCTTTTAATTGCCTATGCCATTATTCAAGTGATGATGCCTTTTGATGATTTTAGAGATCTCTTAACTATGATTCCTAAAGAGCTCAGTGAAATATTAGGACTTAATTGGACTGAAGTTTGGTTAACCATTACTGAAGGTTATGAACCAGTCAGAACTGTCATTGAAGATGTGTATCAATTGGTGGCTGATTCATTTCATGTCCTGCCGCTCTTTATTGTCTTTATTTTTATCCGCTTGCTTACAACTTTTATGTTTGGTGTCAGTGTCTCTGAATTTTTCCTGGGTGTTCGTCCTAACGGAAATAAAATCTGGGCCCGCTTCGGGGGAGTTCTCAGAGTCATCTTGGGAATTTTCACTGGCCCTTTGCTTATTCTAGACGCGCCTTCAATTGTTTCCCGCAGAACTTTTAAAGAGTTTATGACTTTTACCAATACCTATCTGGATTCGAAATTTTTCGCGATCTTGGGTGTGATCCTTTATTTTCCACTTCTTATTGCTTTGAACTTAGTGGCCCCAATGTTTGAAGGTTTGGAACTTCCTGAAGCTATTTTAGTTTCAGAAAAAATCGATCAAAGAGTGCGTGTAGTTAAACCCACTGGAAATGAGATTGTGGTAGATCCAGCATCAGTTGTGACCATGGGATCTCAGAATCTAGGCATGGAATTTCCTTATTCTCAAGCGGCCCTCTCCATCATTCCAGAATTTAAATTTCAAGGCATTTCTAAAAAACTCAAGTTTAAGAGTCAGCTTGTGTTTTATCCTAAGGATATTCAGCGTCCAGTGGAACTAGAGTTGGTGAAAAAATTTGATCTTAAGCAGCTTCTCTCCTTGGCCTTGAGTGCAAATTATTTTTTAGGGGAGCGTTTTCCAGAAATTTATAATTATGTTCATGAGCCAGTTCAGGCCAATAAATCATTTAGAAAAGTGGAGAACGAAAAAACTCAGGCCAAGTTTTCAGCAGAAGTGATTGATTTAATCAAACTGAGTTTTGAACTCAATTTGGAAAACTTACTGGATGTGATGCAGACTCAGACTCCTTTGATTAAGGGGCTAGTTGATTTTAAGGACGGGCTTATTTCACTTATTGAATACAAACATTACACTAGTATTGGTTTTATCAAAATCGGCAACGTGGTGTTTATGAAAGTCAGATATGATGAGCAAAGACCCAATGACATTTTGATTCCGCTCTCCAAAGGCGAGGGAAGAATGCTGCGGGTCCGCTTTGATAAGAAACAAAAAGTTGGCGAGATTGCGAATCACTTCTATAAGTATACTTTAGAAAAATCCAACTGGATGTCTCTGTCCCCAGCAGCGGTAGGTGAAGTCATGAACCCACTTCAAGTTTATGATTATTTTGCTTCTGCAGATTTGAAGAAGAAAATCTCCGACCCAGTTCAAGCTCAGGCCCTCTATGGATATTACTTTGAAAAATCAGCTCAGATTCTTGCACAGACTGATGCTGTAGAATACGAAGCCTGGAAAAAATCTATTGATGGGGTGGTGACGATTCTAGAAAAGATTTTAAAAATCAAATCCACTGACTTGGGCGAGAGTCCATCAGTGAAACTGTTAAATAACTTTAAGCAAATCCAAGAAGCAGTGAATACTAAAAATGTGAACTACTTCTCACCCGGTCAAACCATCTAAGAGGTCATGTGGGAATATTAGACGCCATCCTTTACGGTATGATTCAAGGCTTTTCTGAATTTCTTCCAGTTAGTAGTAGTGGGCACTTGGCCCTTCTCCCTCACGTGATAAAAATTTCTGATCCTGGTGCCGTTTTCGATTTAATGATGCACTTTGGAACAGGACTTGCGGTTCTTATTTATTTTCGTGCAGACATCGCAGCGTACTCAAAATCGTTAACTCCCTCACTGGTCGATTTTAAAGTAGGGGGAGAGAACCGCTGGTTTGTGCGCAATTTTATTTTTGCAACATTCATAAGTGTACTTTCAATTGTTCTTTTAATGCCATTATCAAAAATGGCCCGAGAACCATGGATTATCATCATGAATCTCGCTGTGTTTGGTGCTTTGCTTTGGTTAGCAGATGTGGTGAATCGCAAAAAAACGGAGTATTTGGATTTGCCTTTAATGAGAGGGATGCAGTGGAAAATTGCAGGACTCATAGGCCTTGCTCAGGCCATTGCCATCTTTCCTGGGGTAAGTCGTTCAGGGATAACTTTAACAGCGGCGCTACTTTTAGGCATGAGACGTAAAGAAGCAGGGGCCTTTTCTTTTTTACTTTCTCTTCCTATTATTTTCGCAGGGATTTTAAAAGAAATTCCCGACTTGATGAAATCCCAAGATCAATCTGGATTTATTGTACTAGCAACGGGAGTTCTGATTTCATTTTTAGTGGGATGGCTTACAATTCATTATTTCATGAAGCTCATTGGCAAAATTCAACTGGCATATTTTTCAATCTACCGCTGGCTTCTGGCCCTGGTCATGTACTTCACACTTTATGGATCTTACTGACCAAATCCAGCTGGAACACAGTAAACGTGATTATTCCATTTGATTCCAGCATCAAAAATCGAACCAATTGATCCGGTTTCAGCATTGTTGTCTACAGCGTCTGTGCGGTAAGTGAAGCGTCTAGTTGTTGAGAGCTGAGTAGGTGGCTTGTAACCGCCGCCCTCAATTGGAATAGAGAGTTGGCTAACTGCCACACCCGTCATCGCTGTTCCCGAACAACATAAATTTTTACTTGTGACTAGGGCCTTAACCGCGGCCGGATCTTTGATGTAGCCGGTTCTAGGATCATAAGCCGAGTCTGAAAGACCTCTGCCTTCAGAAGATACATAGCGGTTAAGATAAACTGTGACGTCGGTGAAGTCTGGCAAACAACATCTAAGTGGGCCATTCACATTGGCAAGACTTCCGGTACAGCACTGATCAGCTGTCGTCGTACTTGGAACTTCTTTATTGGCAGGAATACAGCAATTAAATTCATTCTCAGAGAAGACTTTTTTCAGTCCCGTACTGGTCATGTCAAATTTAGTATAGCTTGCAGCAGAGTAGTAGCGGGTTGCTGCCGTGGTGTCGTAGAAATCTTCGTTACCAGCGACTGCAGTTTGGATAGGAGTCATAACCCCACCTTTGACAACACCCAAAGGAATTTTTGAAGCCGCATTGCTCGTTTGAGTTTCATCCACTAACTGATAAATTTCATCATTTGTTTTCACTGCCACTTGTGGAATACCAATGAGCTCCAAGGAGCCTGCCCAAGTTAGAAATTTATCTTCATCTACCGCAGTGATTGAGCGCACTTCGCAAGAGCTATTAGCAAAGTTATCGGTATTACATTCAAAGGCAGTGTCAGCAATAATAGTTGAGTTTTGAGTATTCCAACTCATGTGTTTAAACACACCTTTATCAAGAATTTGCATTTTTGCTTTTGCAAATTTATGCCCTCCACCATTAGTGGAAGCAAAACTTCTTACCCAGTTTTGGGTACAACAA
>CAMDDI010000020.1 GCA_945890905.1 Bacteriovorax stolpii | reverse complement strand
GGCCACACTAAGTTTTTGCATGAGTTCAATGGCCTCATCAAAGCGGTTTAATCTACCCAATAAAACACCTAAGCTCTCTAGGGCATCGGCGTGATGGGGATTGAGTTTGAGGGCAAGTTTAAAACACTCTTCAGCACTCTCATTATTATCTTTTTTAAAAAAATCTGTGGCTTCGTAAAAGAGTTCTTGAGATTTTTCTTCTCTGCTACCCGAAATCAAAGGGAAATAGCGCACTTGAAAATTTAAATCCTCTCCATGCATATTTCCCGAAAATCTCATTCCTTCCACTCGAAAATCTCTGAGCAAACTGGCAGAAAGATAATAATGATGATCCCATTCCAGGCATTCAGTCACTTCACCAATTTTTTTATCAAAATTTGAAACTGGTCCCGGTAAAACCGAATGAGTTACTTCTAATAGCACTGGACTATAAGCGGCCCCACGGCGAGTAGCAATCTTGGAAACAGTTTCCTGACCTGGATAGCAACCCTTATTATTGGAAACACATAAATCAAAGAGCCTGGAGTTATTGATAATCTCTTTTTGGAAGTGGTCACCATTAAAAGTTGGCCAACCTGTAAGACCTCGCCATAATTCTAAATCAGCAGAAGGAATTTTTTTTAGATCAGGAAGGCTCAGAGATTTTAAAAGTATGGCTTCGTCAGCAAAAAAAGATCCGGTAAAAGAATTTTCAAAATTCGAGTCAAAAGTTTCTGGACCCACTACAATCAACCAGTCTTCCCAGAAAGGTCCATCAATTGTTACATCTTCAGAAATCAGATAACGATTGAGTCTCTCAATGGCTTCTTCTTTTAATTTCTCAGGGACTAAGTAGATATAATAATCTTTGGCCCGAACTAGCCAACCGTAACATTCAACTCTCCCTTGAGGATCAAGGAAAGCATTGAGATGAAATGATCCTTCCTCAAGAGTAGAGACGTTAAAGGTAGATTGGTCTTGAAGAAAAGATTCAACATCAGATCCAGAAATCCTAAAAGCATGGAAGCTCTGAGGATATTGACCTACATGGTAGCGGAATTCATTAATCATGTTTAAAGAGAGAAAGATTCTCCACAACCACAAGTATTCTTGGCGTTGGGATTATCAAAAGAAAAACCCTTACCATTGAGACCATCTTTAAAATCGAGAACAATACCTTTGAGGTAGATGACAGATTTAGGATCAATTAGAACTTTGATATCTCCAAACATCAGAACATTATCTTTCTCTTTAGACTGACCAAATTCAATTTTATAGGAAAGGCCGGAACATCCGCCGCCGGTCACAGCTAAACGCAAACCTTTTGTGCCATCTGGATTGTCAGTGGCCGCAATGGTTTTTATTTGTTGGATGGCCTTGTCGGTAATCATGATAAGTTCTTGTTCCATAAAGCTTTTTCTCCCCATTTAGAGTCAGGTGTACTCCTAATTTATCACTAATTCAATGAAAGTGCGCGTTATTTGTCAGCTGGCCATTTGGAAATCCAGCAGTTACGGCTATAATACCCACATGACTGTTACTCTCTATCATTATGTTCACTGTCCTTACTGCGTCCGAGTTCGGATGGCCCTGGGGTTTCTTCATCGAGAATATCGCTCTGAAGTCGTGGCGTATGACGATGAGGCCACACCCATTGGTTTAATTGGAAAAAAGATGCTTCCTATCGCTAATGTGAATGGCCAAGTAATGGGAGAGAGTCTTGATATCATAAAGGCCATAGATACCAATAACAAACTTCAAACTACAGATGTGACTACGCATCCAGAATACAAAATTTTTGAAAAAGTTTTAGAAGAATTGGGCTCACCAGTTCATTCATTGGCGATGCCTTATTGGATTTACACTCCAGAGTTTAATGAAAATTCCCGCGAGTATTTCAAAAAGAAAAAAGAAGTTAAGCGCGGCCCATTTAAGGAATTGCTGAAAAATCAAAAACAGTATGTAGATGAAATGAACCAGAAATTGGCTACAGTTGCTAAAGACTTAAAACCATTTTATCAATCTCAGGAATTCGGTTTAAAAGACATTCTCATAGCTAGTCATATATGGGGACTCTACGTAGTGCCCGAATTTCAGTTTGAACCAAAAGTTCACGAATACCTGCAAAGAGTGAAAGCCATTTGCCAGTTTCAATATCATCAGCCTTACTGGGAGTCACTGTGAGAGTTGTTTTAAGAATTCAAATTGCTGGGCAAGAGTTTGATCAGGCCATCAATGTGGGTACATATATGACTTTCGGAAGAAGTTCTGAAGCTCAATGCCAAATTAATAATGATCGCATCAGCTCTCTTCACTGTAAGTTTTATTTCCAAAGGGATAGCTTACAAATATCAGATTTGAATTCTAAAAATGGCACTTACCTCAATGGTATTCGTATTGAAAAATCAGAACTCTTCCTTGGAGATGAGATCAAGATTGGCGATGCGACTCTGACAATTGCTGAAGACAAGATGGATGAAGAATCTAAAAAGGCTCTCACGTTTCCTGGAAAGCACAAAGAAAGAATGAACTATGAATTAAAAGTTGATTTTTCTGGAGCAAGAATTCAAAACCAAATTTTTGATCACGCCACGCTTGATAAAAAAGAGAATCAGACTCCTGCTCATGCAAAAGAGATTGCTATCCGAGCTCGGCTTGATGGACTCTTTCGGATTTCAAAAGAAGAGATTAAGCAGCGCTATGAGCTCAAGTCAAATCTTGCTGCCGCCATTGATTTTGTTATTTTAATTATTCTAGGATTTCTACCCATCCTGGGTCAGGACTATTGGATACAAATGTCTTTTTCAGGTAATACTCCGCTTGATCCGACCATGCTTTTAATTTCTGCAGAACTTGCGACATTGAGTTTTTTCTCATTTCTAAATTTCAAAGTCTCAAAATTTAGTGTGGGTGAAAAAATGGTAGGACTGGAAAAAATCTACTTAGATCAACAAAAATAAATTATTGCCGCGGTTTCCAAGGAATTTCACTCCCACCCTGAAGTCTAGTCACGTGACGGGCAAGAACAAAAAAATAATCAGATAAGCGGTTTAAAAACTCAATGCTATAGACTGGAAGCTCTTCTCGAGTGGCTTCATGAAAGCCAATGAGTTTCCTTTCTACCGAACGCGCCGATGTCCGGCACAAATGAAGGGAAGAAGCTTCAATGCTTCCTCCAGGAAGAATAAAGTTTTTAAGAGGAGCGAGATCTTTTTCCATGGAGTCAATTGCCATTTCTATGTCACCAATCAGTGAGTTCGTAAGCTGAGGTAGCTTAAACTGAGCGCGGTTTTCTACTTCACAGGCGAGATTTGATCCCAGATCAAAAATGGCTGACTGAAGAGTATGTAAAAAAACATTTAGGTATTTGAGTTTTGGATCAAGCTCCAAATAGGAAACCGACATTCCAATTCGGGAATTTAAATCATCAAGGTCACCGTATAAATCAATGCGTTGATCAGATTTAAGCACGCGCTTACCACTCACAAGTCCCGTCTGCCCTTTGTCTCCAGTCTTGGTATAAACCTTACTCATTACATATTCCTTCTGTAGCGACCGCCCACTTCATACAGAATCGCGGTGATTTCGCCTAAACTGCAGTAACGAACTGAAGTCAGGAGTTCCTCAAAAATATTGCCACCAGTTAGGGCCACATTTCTTAAACGCTTTAAGCACTCATGTGATTTATCTTTATGTCGAGCTCTAAAGTCTTCCAGACGTTTAATCTGGTCATTTTTTTCAGCCGAAGAGGCGCGAGACATTTCAATCGGTTTCCACTCTGCCATTTTAGTGGGAAGGAAAGTATTGACCCCAATGATGGGGAACTCTCCGGAGTCTTTGAGAGTTTCATAGTAAAGGGATTCTTCTTGGATGCGACCACGCTGATACATAGACTCCATTGCACCTAAGACTCCGCCTTTATCCGAGATCCTTTCAAACTCAGTTAAGACTGCGTCTTCTACAATGTCTGATAACTCATCCACAATATATGAACCTTGTAGTGGATTATCAGTTTTATTCAATCCATATTCACGGTTAATGATGAGCTGGATGGCCATCGCACGGCGAACGGATTCTTCAGTGGGAGTGGTGATGGCTTCATCGTAGGCGTTGGTATGAAGAGAGTTACAGTTATCCGAGAGTGCAAGGAAAGCCTGCAAAGTAGTACGGATATCATTGAAGTCAATTTCTTGAGCGTGAAGAGATCTTCCAGAAGTCTGAATGTGATACTTTAATTTTTGAGATTTATCCGAAGCTCCGTATTTTTCTTTCATGGAAACTGCCCAGATTTTGCGGGCCACTCGACCTAAGACTGTATATTCCGGGTCTAGACCATTTGAGAAAAAGAAAGAGAGATTCTCGCAGAAATCATCAATGGGCATTCCACGACTCAGATAATATTCAACATAGGTAAATCCATTAGAAAGGGTTAGAGCAAGTTGAGTAATGGGATTGGCCCCGGCCTCAGCGATGTGATATCCCGAAATGGAAACAGTATAATAATTTCTAATCTTATGTTTGCAGAAAAATTCCTGCACATCACCCATCATCTTTAAGGCAAATTCAAGAGAGAAGATACAAGTATTCTGGGCCTGGTCTTCCTTTAAGATATCGGCCTGCACTGTCCCGCGAACATTTCGCATGACCTCAACCATCTTCTCACGCACCTCCTGATCATTTTTTGGAAGTGAGTTGTTGATGGCAGTGTTCATAAACATCGCAAGAATAATAGGAGCAGGACCATTAATGGTCATGGAAACTGACGTAGAAGGTGAAGTGAGATCAAACCCTTTATAGAGCTCCATCATGTCATCAAGCATACAAATGGAAACCCCAGACTCTCCTACCTTCCCGTAAATATCAGGACGAGTGGCAGGATCTTCTCCGTAGAGAGTTACAGAATCAAAAGCAGTTGAAAGGCGTTTGGCGGTATCGTTATTTGAGAGATAGTGGAAGCGCGCATTGGTTCGCTTCGGTCCACCCTCTCCAGCAAATTGTCTCTTAGGGTCTTCGTCCGCTCGCTTAAACGGAAAAACTCCCGCAGCGAAAGGATAAAAACCAGGCAGATTTTGGGAACGGATAAATTGAAATTTATCTGACATATAATTCAAACGAGGAAAGCCCACCTTAGAAATCATCATGTGAGAGAGTGACTCATACTTGGTAGGAACTTTGATATCTTTTCCACGGACAACATAAGTGTAGGTGCCGTTTCTGTACTGCTCAATCATGGAATCAAAGTTTTCAATCTCTTTTAATTCTTTCGATAGATCTTTTTCTAATTCATCTTTTTTATTTTTCAAGAGCACACTGTCTGTGGCGACCCTTGCGGCTTCAACTAATGATTCATACTGACGAAGTTTTTCCACGGCGGCCTGAGTCTTCGCATTGTATCCGCGAACTGTGTCCGAAATATCTCGCAAATAGTTAGTGCGAGATGCTGGGATGATAGATTGTTTTTTGGAAGGGGCGCGGTCCGTAGGAAGAATATCTAATTCAGGATTGGTTTTAAATTCTACCGCCTGAACTAAATCTTTAAAGAGAGCATTCACTCCCACATCGTTAAACTTTGAGGCCATGGTTCCAAAGATTGGAAGCTCGTCATCTGTTGGTGAGCCGGGGTGATTAGCAAACAGAACCTTATTGCGGCGATATTGTTTCCGCACATCCCGAAGAGCATCTTCAGAACGGGGTTTTTCAAATTTATTGACTGCGATAAAGTCGGCCACTTCAAGCATCTCAATTTTTTCTAGCTGAGTGGAAGCCCCATACTCTGGAGTCATTACATACAATGTTTTATCGGCAACTTTTGTAATCTCATCCGATGCCTGACCAATCCCTGAAGTCTCAACTAATATCAAATCAAAATTTTGTGATTTTAAAAACTCCACCACTTTGCGAATTTCTGGAGAAAGCTCATTGGCAGAATCTCGAGTGGCAAGAGAGCGCACATAGAAACTCTCATAAACAGCAGAACCCAAACGAATTCGATCCCCTAAGAGAGCACCCTGATTTTTTTTCTTGGTTGGATCCACGGATACGAGTGCGATTTTTTTATCAGAGTAATAACGGTGAAAGCGAAGAAGGAGTTCATCAATAAGTGAAGACTTACCAGCGCCGCCAGTACCTGTGATTCCCAAGACTGGAACTTTTTTAGCCGTAACAGAAAAAGGAAATTCTCGGCGATCTTCAATGAAGGTAATCACCTTGGCCATTTCATAGGCAGATAACTTTTTATTTTGCAGAGATTTAAAATCAACTTCATCGATGGTGGAGTAATCACACTTGTTGATCATGTCATCGATGATCCCATTCAAACCCAAAGCCGTTCCATCATTAGGATGATAGATGCGAGTAATGCCGCGGGCATGAAGTTCAGTAATCTCCGGGGGAGTGATGACTCCACCGCCACCACCAAAAATCCGAACTTTTTCTCCACCATTTTGATTCAAGAGTTCTCGCACATAGGTAAAGTACTCCATGTGCCCACCCTGATATGAGCTCAAAGCAATGGCATGAGCGTCTTCAGAAAGGGCGGCTTCCACCACTTCTTGAGCAGATCGGTTATGGCCCAAGTGGATAACTTCCACCCCTTTTGATTGGAGAAGACGCCTCATAATGTTAATAGAAGCGTCGTGGCCATCGAAGAGGCTGGCAGCAGTAACAAAGCGGAGTTTTCGAGAAGTCATTGACATATCCTAGTTGGCTAAATATACCTTATTTATATCCCGTTTTTCAATCTCAGTATATCCTGGCCCGATTCCATTAAGGAAATGCTTTATAGCTCCCGAGCCTGAGTGTATAATGAAGAACATTGGACAATGAAGGAAGTCTCTCATGAGTGATGATGTAAAAGTTGAAAATCCGTTCCATACAGCGCGTTTCAAACCGCAACGTAAGGGAAAGAAGCCACCTAAGTTATTAGCTGTGGTTCATCAATCAGGCTGTACTGGTTGTGAAGTCTGTATTGCAGGCTGTCCGGTTGATTCAATTGAACTTGTTCCTGGTCCAGATCCTAAAAATCCTACTTTTCAACAAATGGTTGAAATCGATCTTGCTCGCTGTATTGGTTGTCAGAACTGCTCACAGGACTGCCCTTGGGAAACTATCACCATGTATCAACACGATGATGCCTTCACTGCTTGGGGTAATGAGAACATTGCCAGTGAGTTGTATGTGAGTGAAGAGAAGTTAGAGAAAATTAAAGAAGATGTTGCTGGATAAAAAAAGCTCCTTACGGAGCTTTTTTTATCAATTTTTTTTAACTTATAGATTAAGCGGAACAGAAACAGAAAGCAGGTACGAAGAGTATTTAACTTTCTCGTCGAAAGTGGTGTCCCCAATCTTATAATCATTAAACTGACCACTGCGATATTCAACATTCAAATCAAGAAAAGGAAGTGGGGTTAGACCCACACCGATTTTTCCACCGGTTCCACCTCTGAGATCAATCTGCTTAATACCATCTCCGTGAGTTCCTTGATCAAACTTCGACGTACCAGCAGCTGACATAATGTAGCCCGCGTAGACTCGCAGGAGGATAGGGAATTCAAAGCCCACAAAGCCTGCCCATTCATTTATTGTTACGTTTTTAGTAAATTCAGAACCACTCATGGCCACAGAGCTGCGAAGGAAATCTACACCAAGTTGGAAACCAAAATTTTGGTAACCTAAGCGGCCACCCACTGCACCACCAGAACCGAAATAATCTTTTTTGTAGATGGAGTCTTTCATATTGAGAGTGGTATTTACGTTGTAACCCACAATTGGCTCAACCAAAATGCCTTTGGCATTTGCAGCTGAGATAGAAAGAATTGAGAGTGTAAGAAGACTAACTAACCAACGCATAAAAACTCCAAGTTAAAGGGTTCTAGACCCTTCAACCATTTTAGGAGTTTTCAAGGTAATTGCATTAGTTTTGTATCTTACCGATGAGGTCCACTACTTTAACAAAGAGGATATCTTTACCATTGCTAGCTTTAACCGCTACATGGCCAGCAGGTACTTCCTGAATGTTTGTACTAGCAATAGAGCGACCCTTATTGTCATGGGAAATTTCTCCCACTCTTTCGCCCTCTTTTGCCATGACTTGACCGACAAAACCACGACCAAACATCACAATATCTCCATCAGTAATGGTGTAGCGGCACTTAACACAGTTAAAGCGGTTATCAATGATCATGGTCTTTCCCTTCATGAGGTTGAAGGAAGAGACATCTTCTTTGAGTTTAGTCACCGAGTAAAAATTTAAATCAGTTCTGATAATCAAACTGAAGATGAAGCAGGCCGTAACCAATTGGAAAATCTTTGAGCGCTGAAGGATCATGCCCTCAAACTCGATATCGCGAAGTTTATCCGCCGCTTTCCCCACCATTTGTTTCTCAATCTTCTTATCAAACACGAGTTTTTTCAAAACCACTGAGAAGAGAAAGGTTGTCACTAAGAGAACCATAAGCCCGTACATAAAAAGACGGAAGAAATAGAGTCCTTCCTGGTAAATCATCACGTCACGTGCTTGAAACAAATACGAGACAAACATGAATCCGATAGGGAGTACACACCAGTTAAAAACATCAACGATTTTGTGTTTAAAGAACCATTCTTTACGCTTTTGATGGTGATCATACTGAACAAGTTTTAATCTAAAGTCCTCAAACTCAGTCACACTCAATAGATCAGGGCGGATATTTTTCAGGGCTTCCCAGATATAATCAACTCGCTCAATACTGGCGCTGAAGTAATGCTTGTGACCATCTTTCATTTTCAAATAAAAGAGTGACCAGTAAACCATGGTGACAGATTCAATATCTGAAAATTTAACTTCATCTGCAGTTTTGCCATTATGAATAAGAAGATGGGTCCCAAAGACTTGAACTGATTTTTGCATCCGTGGTTTAATCCACATGACGTAAAACACACAAAGCCCAGTGAGATAAGATGAACAGAAAAGTAATTCAAAACTTTGTGTGGCCCAAACTTCTCCCCAGGAGTGAGTCGCAATCCTAAAGCACCAGAAGGCCAGAGTACAAATTTGTAGCAGTATCGCAAACGACAGATAAATCTTGTAATGCCCGCGATAATGGAGAAATCTTGGTTGAAGAGTTTCCCATTTTGTAGATGTATTCAAAACCATGCTCCTGGTAAGTTCTAAAGACTCATCGGTCATAGGCTTGTAATACTTGATTAAATTGTTTGGGAATTAACTAAGTGGCAGATTTCTTTGAACGAAGATAAATGAATACTCCCGATGAGATTAGCAAAATTGAGATCCATTGTGAGGGTGTGAGGCTTCCCCACTGACCTCTGACTTCATCGGCCCGAAGTTGCTCAATGACAAAGCGGAGCACCCCATAGAATCCGAGATAAAAAGAGAAAAGAATCATGCGCGGCTTATGAGACTTAAGCAGATAAAAACCAAATGTCATTAAACTGAAAGCTTCAATGAGTTGAGTTGGATGTCTGTAATGTTCATGAAGAAGCACTCCCCACACCCAGTCTGTAGGTTTTCCAAAACAGCAACCGGCCATCATGCAACCTAGTCTTCCTATTCCATGACCGAATATAAGGGCAGGAAGAATGGGCCAGAATTTTTCTAAGGTGAGTTTGAATCCAAAAGCGTGATAGAGGCTTAGAAAAAGAACTCCTCCAAGAAATCCACCGTAAAAAACAAAACCACCACCAGTCCAAAAGGAGAGAGAGGCTAAAATGTCGGATGATTCTAAAGAAGGTAGTGTGAGTGTGAAAAGAATTTTTGAGCCTATCCAAGCTGAAACAAAAATTCCCCAAAATAAAATATGAGCATGTTTCTGCGAAGTCGTAGAAGCAACTAAACTGAAATAAATTTGATAAGCAACTCCCCAACCAAGTCCCATCATTAAGGGATACGAGTAGAGAATTAAGTCATGATTTTGATAGAGGATCGGAAACATTCCGGTCTCCTGATCGTTTAGACTTGAACTGAACACCAAAATCGATGATGAGAAGGATGGCCGCAATAGAAATGCAACTGTCAGCAACATTGAACGCTGGAAAGTGATTGGCCTCTTCTTTCCAATAGAAGAGGAAGAAATCGACCACGTAGCCTAAGCTGAATCTATCGATGAGATTTCCAATAGCACCGGCCAAGATCAGGGCATAGGCCAAAGATATGTAGAAAGCTTCTTTTAGGGTTTTGATAAGTAGATAGAAGATCCAGCCACAGACAAGCACGGGAACGGCCAAAAAGAAAATTTGGCGGAACCAATTGGGTCCATCGGCCATGAATCCAAAAGCAGCACCCATGTTTTGAACATGGGCAATGCTAAAAAACCCATCAATCACAGGAATTGTTTCTCCGAAAGACAAACTACTTTGGATGGCTCCCTTCGAGAGTTGATCCGCAATAATTAAAAATGCGATCAAAAGACTTAGGGACCAGAAACGGGCCATATCTAGTAATAGTCTTTAGGATGAATTTCGTATTTCTCAATTTTGCGAAGAAGAGTCTTCTTAGGAATATTCGCATTGAGTGCAGTTTGATTGATCTTACCTTTATTAATTTTTAGGGCCTGAACAATAAACTCGCGCTCAAATGAATCCTTCGCAATGGCAAAATCTAGCTT
The DNA here is from genome assembly GCA_945890905.1 of Bacteriovorax stolpii. Lineage (GTDB taxonomy): Bacteria > Bdellovibrionota > Bacteriovoracia > Bacteriovoracales > Bacteriovoracaceae > Peredibacter. Next base: position 9,763 of record CAMDDI010000020.1, on the reverse strand, counting down.
CCCACTTTCAGTCAATTTAGCACCAAAAGAAAAGTGAACTTCATTACCACTAGAAGCTGCGGCTGGACTGCCGCCATCTAATACAGAGTTCTGAATGTCTTCAAGATCGATCACACTCTCATCTGAACCGCTGTCTTTAGATTCAACCTTCTTCTGATCTTTGAACACAATCGCTGGAAGTGAATGAACGTGAATCAAGTCAGAGGCTTCCATGATAAAGCAATGCTCAATGATATTACGAAGTTCTCGGATGTTCCCGGGCCAGTAGTAATTTGATAAAACTTCCAAGGCTTCAGGATCAGCACCTTTCACTTTAAGATTGTGAACGTTGTTGAAGTAGTTGATGTAGTGATTAACTAAGTGAGGTATATCTGTTTTTCTCTCACGAAGAGGTGGAAGATAAACGGGAAGAACGTTTAAGCGGTAAAATAAATCTTCGCGAAACGATCCATCTTTAATCATCTCTTCAAACGGTTTGTGAGAAGCCGCGATAATACGGACATCCACTTTAATTTCTCTATTAGATCCAACTGGCATAAAGGTTTTTTCTTGCAGAACACGCAATAGCTTTACTTGCATAGCAGCCGAAATATCACCGATTTCATCTAAGAAGATTGTTCCACCTTCTGCGAACTGAAACTTACCAATCTTACGTGCGTCAGCACCTGTGAACGCACCTTTCTCATGACCGAAGAGTTCAGACTCAATGAGATTTTCAGAAATGGCACCACAGTTAATGGTTACAAATTTCTCATCTTTTCTAGGTGAATTATAGTGAATCGCTTTGGCCACAAGTTCTTTACCTGTACCAGATTCACCGCGGATTAGAACAGGAGTGTTTACTTTGGCGAGTTTTGAAATAACATCGAAGACTTTTTTCATGGCGTTTGATTCGCCTACGAATTTATCGTTTGATGTTGTTGACTCTCCAATAGATAAAGTTGGAGAAGAGAATCCTACTGTCTCAACCATCGAACGGGCTTTTAGAGCTCGCTTGATTAAGGCCACAAGGTTATCTGATGTGATTGGCTTTTCTAAATAATTATATGCCCCTTCTTTTACGGCTTTAACTGCATCAGTTACGTTTGAGTAGGCCGTGAGGATAAGCACGATCACTGAAGGATCATGTTTCTTAATCTCAGTAAGAGCTGCAATACCATCCATCTCTGGCATGTTCACGTCCATCACGACGAGATCATATTTTTGACCATAGACTTTGTTGACGGCTTCTTTACCATTGTCAGCAACTTCAACCACGAAGTGATGATACTCCAGGGCCTGTTTTACCGACTGTTGGAGAACTTTATCATCATCAACGACTAAAACCTTATGCATGCATATCTCCTATTCATTCTTCAATTTTATTATAAACGAAGTTCCCTCTCCAAGTTGAGAGCTGGCAGTTATGACCCCATTATGAAGTTCGATAAAATATTTTACCAGATAAAGGCCCAAACCAGAGCCTTTAATCGCATGGGTAGAATCATTCTTCACCCGATAAAATTTATCAAAAATATGGGCCAAATCCTCTGGTCCAATTCCTACACCGTTATCTTTAATCTCTACATAGACCCATTGGGCATCATCCCAGGTCTTAATCCATACCGTCTTCCCTTTCCCGGCATACTTAATTGCGTTCTCAATCAAGTTTGAGATCACCCGGTTCATCAAAACGGTGTCCAGCTGGACCGGATAGAGAGGAGATAGCTCAGAAATGAGACTAATGTTCTTACTTTCGGACTCAAATTCCAATTTCTCGATGATTCCCTCGATGACTTTATTTACGTCACGAGATTCCATGCGAAGGGTAAGATTCTGAGACTCAATTTTGGTCAAATCAAGAATAGAGTTGATGAAGTTGTTGAGCTCTTTGGTGGAATTGACAATGTTATCGATGAGTTCAGTTTGCTCGGGAGTATTATTGAATTTAATTCTGAGGATATCCGCAATTCCAGAGATTTTGGCCACGGGAGTTTTAAGATCGTGACTCATTAGAGAGATAAAATTTTGCTTCAAGTTATCAACTTGCTTTAAAAGTTTGGTCTCTTCCTGGATGGCGTAGCGAGTTTGGTACTCTTCAATAGCTCTGAAAGGAACCCAAATGTAATACACGACAAAGATACTCAAAACTAAGTGTGAGAGCTTAAGCCACCAGCCCATAGTTACAAAGGCCAGATAACTCGTAAACAAGATCCCAATGATGAGTAAGATAGTGATCATTAGTCCCTTAACGGGTTGAACTCGGGAGATGATATAAGACAAAATGATGGCAATTAGAACCGAGGCTAACTGGGTAACAAAGTCTTCCACATCAAAAATAGTTTTTTCCGAAATCAATGCTTCAATCACATGAGCGTGGACTGAGAGCTTTGGAGTGCGGGCGGAATCTTTTTCAAAGGGAGTGAGGATATAATCAGAAGCGTTTGATAGATACTGAGGCCCGACCAGAACAATTTTATTTTTAAAAAATCCTTTCGGGAAATTTCCTACGACCACTCGGTGAAAGGGTATTATTTGTAAATCACTTGAGAGCGGATTAGATGAATACTTAAACAACGCGAAGTTTGCATCTGCTTCAGAATTATAATAAGCACCTTTGTAGGCAGTAGCATCGATAGGTGGCTTGCCAATCATTTCTCGGTAACGTTTGGCCGTCCATAAATGAATGGAATCCTCTCCGGAGATATTTAAAATCGCACGACGGACAACTTCGTCCTTTGCAAAAACTAACTGATCTTTATATAGCTGACCCAGGAGATATCCCGTGTCCCGGATTCCTTCGGGCGGAATGAGCTCCCCCAAATTATCTATTTCAGTTCCAAATTTAAAACGATCTCCAGTAGGAGAAAAATCTTTAATGGATTTATGAAACTCACCTTGATAGCGCAGCTCCACATCTGAGTCTGGTTCAAGAAGTGAAACATAATAATTCATGATAGAAGGGTCATCCTTCATCACCCGGCTTAATAGTCGGGTGTGAGTAGCATAAGTATAAGGATAAGTTTCCCCAAGGAACTGATCACTCTCTTCATCCATGGAAATCAGAACGATAGGATTCTGGAAATTTTTCGAGGAGATATCGGTCTTTACCCAGAAATCAAAAAAAATCGCCTCAAGGGGATTAAACGAATACTGAATGAGAATGAGAATGAAGGCCAGGGTCACCAATAATGGTGCAAATTTACTGAATTCGATGGTCTTAAATTTTTTAAGCACGAATTGTTTCCTCATTCCCAAAGAAGAAGTCCCATTCATGTGGGAGAAATTCTAAAGTTAAAATATTTTGGAAATGGCGGTTCCGAGTCACAGATGAGAGTTCTATTAGCTTTCGAGAGGGCAGCGAATGAACAGACAAAGGACGACGAAGCTTTAGACCCAAGCGGTTTAATCTCTCTGTCTCACTAGGATAATCGGACATAAGACTCTGAAGTTTTTTAAAATATCCCTCGCCCACAACTAACTTAAAGAGAAAGTTGAGCCACGGATGAAGCAGGAAATTTAAAAACCAATCTGCTGATTGCTGAATTTCTTTATTAGGAATTAATCCTGTGAAAAGGGCCACCACAGAATGAGAAGCCCAAGAAATTGAACCCAAGATGAACATGGCCCTAGTTCTTTTTGAGGCCATTCCTTTTTTCACTTGAAGAAGAAGTTCAAAACAAATGGCAGATAACTCTTCTGGATTACAAGTTTCAATTAAACTTTTACTTAAAACTAAGCTGTAAGAATTTTTTGCATGAAGAACATATCCGCGCTCGAGAGTGCCGTTGTAAAAATACAAATTAGGCATGGGAACTGCGAGTTTATATGCTTCTTGTGCCGCTGCTTGAAAAAAAGATGCTTCATCATTACTTCTCACTTCTCGGGCACCCAAATAAAAAAGGATCGCCGTGTCGGCATAACCCATTGAAACTATGATAAAAAGAAGGAATAATAAGAAACCCAGAATGAACCAAATGCCACTCAGAATAACCCAGATACTGAGTCCAAAAAGAACCGTGATAAATCCCAAAAGAAGAGTCACTCGCATGTGTTATCAAACCTAAGCTTTATTGAAGTGTTACGAGTATTTTACCATCTCATAAATCTTATTTGCATTACTTTATTACACCCTTAAGGCTTTCAGATGGACAAAAATGGCCTTCCAGCTTATAAGTGCGCAACACTTTTTTAAGTCACAAAGAAGATGTTTTCTGCATAGCGATAATGAGTAAGAAATGGATCGGGATTTTCTTCGGCAGATTGACGCTTTAGGGGAGTTAATACCCTCACAAGTGAGCGAAAAACTTGAAGATGATATTCTCATCTGCGAATGCCATTGCGTCAGTGTTAGAGACATCAGAATGGCCTGCGAGGCAGGTAGCAAAGTTGATTTGGATATCCTCCAAAACCAACTCCACTTGGGGACAGGGTGTGAGAGTTGTTTAAAACAGTTAGGTAGTTGGGTTAATAAAATATTTTAGTTAAAAATTGAATTCCGTAAGGAGATTCCAATGGCATTTGATCGTTTATTATTTGGTACTGCAGGCGTTCCGAACAGCACGGTTAAGAAAAATAACCCTGTTGAAGGTGTTAAGCGTATTCACGAATTAAATCTTGATTGTATGCAACTTGAGTTCGCTCATGGCGTGCGCATGAAAGAAGAAGTTTCTTCTGCTCTTCGTAAGGTTTCTTACGAGTTGGGAGTTCCTCTTACTTCTCATGGTCCGTACTACATCAACTTGAATGCTCGTGAGCAAGACAAGATTGATTCATCTGTTGAGCGCATTATTCAAACTGCTAAGATCTCTGATCTTTGTGGAGCTGAATCCATGACTTTCCACGCGGCTTTCTACATGAAAGATTCTCCGTATGATGTATTTGATCTGGTTGAAAAATCATTGAACGTAATTGAAGAAAGACTTTCTCGCCTTGATATCGAAATCGAACTTCGCCCTGAACTTACTGGGAAAACTTCTCAGTTTGGTTCTCTCGAAGAGTTGATCTCTCTTTCTAAGTCAGTAACAAGCTGCAAGCCTTGTATGGACTTCTCTCACTTATACGCTCGTACAGGTTCAGTGAATGACTATAAAGGATTCTGCGAGACGCTTGAGACTTTGAAGTCTGAACTTGGTGCAAACGCTCTTAAAGAAATGCACATCCACATTTCTGGTATCAGCTCTAACTCTAAGGGTGACTTAAAACACTTGAACCTTGAGAAATCTAAGTTCAACTGGAAAGACTTGATGAAGGCTTTGAAAGATATGGACTGTCGTGGATACGTAGTTTGTAACTCTCCAAACTTGGAAGTTGATGCTTCTATGCTTAAGCAATACTACGCTGCTCTCTAAGATTTAAAATTGATTCTGGTTGAAATAAAAATGGCTCCGAATGGAGCCATTTTTTATGCAGTCTTTAACCATTCTTGCGGATTTAACAAATCATTCAAATGAATCTCATCACCCTTCTTTAGGGCCACAAGATAGCAGAACCCATCAGCGTGAGTAATCAGAAGCTTCTCAAACGACTTTTGCCAGGCCGTGCGGATAATTGAGAAGAAATGGTCTTTATCGTTCTTCTCATCTAGTAGAGCACCTTGAGAATTATCAATTGCAAACACCGACCAGTTCACCGGAATATCTAGATCACCAAATGAAGTCTTAAAACGAAGGACTTGTGATTGAGGAATGAATGCGCCCTTCAAAAAATTGAGACTGTAATCCCCGAGCTTATGTTCAAAGCTTGAAAGCTTAGCTTCTCCACTTCTTTGAAGCTTTAAAGTTTCATCTACTAAAAATGTGAGAAAATCAGATTCGGCCATGGGCCCTCCGCCACTCACGTATCGGCTTTTGTTAAGAAGTCTTTATTCATTCTAGAGGATTAATTGGCTCGAGAGCTTCGTGATATGTTTTTACATTGCTCACGTCAGCTATCAACCACTTACCTTCAACAGAGAGAACTTCTGCTATCTTTTTAACGTCCGTAAGAAAATGAGACTGATCGTCACTCTTCGTCGAATAGGTGATGGAGTAAGTGATAAAGCACTGTTTCTCCTGACAAGACTTAGAGAGAATTTTGAAGCTATCTTTTTGAACGTTGCGGAGATCTGAGAATTTTTTGAATTCTTCATCAGTGATGTTTTCCATGCTTTGGCGCATTTTTCCCGTTACGCGATCAATGACAAACTGACGAGTGACCACATTTCCAAATCTTGCTTCAACGAAATTTTTAAGAGACGCCTCAGGCGTGAGGTTGTCTTCCATGCAAGATGTCAGAATCATCAGTGGTAACAAAAGCCATTTAATCATCTTAACCTTTTGGGTTGGAAACCTAATTCGTGAATGAGTTCAGTAAACTCAGACCAATTAAATACTTTAAGATCCTTCAATCGTTTCTCAAATTTTATCCCAACACCGTGAAATTCAGTAGACTGAGCAACAACTTCCCCTTCCTGAGTAAATTGCCTCCCCTGAAATTCGATGACCACTCCAACCTTTGAAGGAAGTGGTTTTGCATCTTCAATATGGATAAAGCACCCCTCTTCATCCCAATTTGTCAGGTAACCACGGACAGTTTCGGACTCACCCCACTTGAGGTCACAAGGAATCTGCTTCAAGAGAGGTCCAAAGAGATCATTAGCTGAATAGTTAGGATTGATGCTGGCCAAGCCTAAATACTGAGAGAGAAGTTGATAAAGAAAGTATGAGATCACAGCGTAGAAGAACAAAGCGATAACAATGATTTTGTTAAATTCGATGAACAGACCTTCTACCACCTTAAAACCCACCAAGTAGATACAAAAATTGTAGGCCCAAAGAGTGAGTTTATGATGGCGCCAGATAAGAACACTGGCAATCACGATGGGAACAGCCGCATACCAAAAAAGTTCAGCACTCTTTCTCAAATAAACTGCTGAAAAAGGTGAGAGTTGGTGCCGATAAGCATATTGAAGGTAGAGGAAGAGAAAAGACAAGGCCAAGTAGACAATGGCGTTGATGATAATGGTGTCTTTCTTTTTTACTTTCAATTGTTCCATTTTTATTTTGCCCTATAATAACATTATGAACCATGCGACCTTAGAAATTTCATCTATCTGTGTGTCCTGTGACAGCTGCCGTTTGGTCTGTCCAGAACTGGCCGTGATCTCGGATGGAAAGATTTATTCCATCGATCCTTGGAGCTGCACTTTGTGCGGACTCTGCATTGAAGTCTGCCCAGTGGATTGCATCAAAGAATCCAAGTCTACTTAATCTCATCACTTAAATCATTCCACCAAATTCTTCTATCTTGTCCGATCTTTGCATCAGTTTTATTTAAGATAATACTTGGGCCCAGCTCTGTCACGACCACCTCAGGTCCCAAGTTAACAACCTGAGGGAACTTCGCATGATATGAAATATTTTGCAGATCGATTTTCCAAGTCTTGAGAGCTCTCTGATTGACCAAGAAGCGCAAGAAGGGATGATTTGAGTGCTCACGGTACGTTTTCAGAATATGAAAGCTTGTTTCCCAATATCTTTTGGTTGTTCCAAAATCCCAATAGTCCACATTCTCCAGAAGAATGGCAGGAATACTTTTTTTATCAAATGGGCAAACCGAATCAAAGAATGCACTCTTGCCAGGGATTTTCTCCAACTGGGCCAGATCCACGTAAGAGATACCGGTGTAGGTTTCGACCTTTGTGTCTGGGGGAAGATCTTTATTTTTAATAATGGCTTTGATACTTCGGTCAGCATTCATTTCCAGAGCGTTATATCCTAGAGATGTATTTACCCAGTAACTAAATAAAGCTGCTGGGGATTTAGCATAGGGCCCGAGATAGCGGAAAAGATCGTCCTTACTTAAATAAAAGAATTGATCTGCGTTGAGTACAAGAAGCTTGCCCTTGTACTTCACCGAAGGTTGCGAGGCAAGATTATGAATACCACCACCGATATCAAGAATTTCGGGCTTCTCCCATAAAAACTCCACACCTTCAAAAGCTTCTTTGCTTTTACAAAATGCTTCGATTTCTTCACCCATATAATGAAGATTAATAAAAATTCGCTTTATCCCCAAACTGCGGGCGTAAGCCACCTGCAATTCAAGTAGAGGTTTTTCAAATACTGGCCATAGAACCTTAGGAAGCTTCTGACCAATATTACCCATGCGGGTGCCGAATCCAGCAGCAAGAATTAGGCAGTAATCAATTTGCATAATAGTGTTGGTAGAGTTTTGATTTAAGTTCAGCGTAACGTGGATTATCCATCATTAAACGGCGCAGTTTCTCCATGGCAAAACCAATGTATTTCAAATAGCGGTCATCTTTTCGCCAGTTATAAATATAACAAAAACTGCCCACCGCTTTAAATACTCGCTGAATGGTCATGTCTTCATAAAGAGCTTCAAACTCTTCATAAGATTTTTGGCCATGTATGTTGACTGCTAATTGATCGTAGTAATATCGCTTAAGCTTCTGTCGATTCTCTTCTTTAAGATCGTAATAGCAATCTTCAAGGAGTGACACCAAGTCGTATTGAGGAATCCCCCAACGGGCATCTTGAAAATCGATAAAGGTATATTTATCACCTTTCACCATAATGTTGCGGGAGTGAAAATCACGATGAGTGATCACCATATTCTGCGAGGCCAGTCGCTTCATGATGGGATCAAAAAGACTTTCCAGCTCGTGAATAAAGTTTTCGTCATGGTTTTTAGAAAAAAAGTTTAGAAAATATTTAAAAGTGAAACGAGTTTCATCCATATATTTCTGATGATCAAAACTCATTTGAAAAAGATTCGGATTTTTAACTGCAGCTTTGGGAATACGGTGAAGCTCAAGGAGTTGATCAACAATCACTTTATAAATACGAAATTCTTCTTCGGACGAAGTCATGGTACTTAAGTGATGAAGCAAAGTTTCGTTTCCAAGATCCTGCTGAAGTGAATAGCCTCGGGGCAAATTGTGATCAATAATCTGTGGCACTCGTATTTTGTTATCGGCCAAAAATTGTTGGACCGACAAAAAGGGATGCTTCTCCATCTCTTCATCAAACGGGTTATCCAGACAGACTACATAGCTATCTTTGTTGGTAAAGATTCGATAATAGCGACGGGTAGACGCATCCCCTGTAAGCTTATCGATCTCTTCGAGCTTCTCTGATTTTAATATGTCTTTGTCTTGAGTCTTATTGAAAAGTTCTTCAATAAAAAAACGTTCTGTTTGTTCGGGTTTCATAAGACTCCATCTCGAATTCTATTAATGACGGTGTAAAAGTTTTTAGAAGAATTTTTTTTAGTTGATACATCTTCAATCGCATTTTTAATCAAAAATGCTTTAAACATCGACTCTTCTCTATCAATCATATTGGCATCTCCCACCTGAAGAATGAAGTCTGCCGTATTTCTGTTTTGAATTTGAAGCCAGGATAAATAGTACTCACCATCATATCCACTTCGGACCGTAATATGGTGGGCCCATTTATGAACTTCCATTTTGCTATCTATAGGAAGGCGTCCAAAGGTGAGCATTCTCTCAAGTGGTACAAATCCGACGGGGATGATGGTAGATTTAGGGTAGAGAAGTTTTTCACTTCTCACTAACTCGTAGGCCACAATCCCAACGAGCATACTTTCATGCTTGATGTATTTTGTTAGTAAGCCCCGTGAAATAAATATCTCACCCTTTGGAAGAGAAAAGTGCAAAGGGGAATCAGTATCGAGAATAATCACCGACGCAGTTTTTAAATCGGAGAAAAAAATCTCGTTATTTGAAATAAGCTCAGTGGCCAAATCAGAAAAATAT
>CAMDDI010000019.1 GCA_945890905.1 Bacteriovorax stolpii | reverse complement strand
ATTAGGACGCATCATTGAAGATCATTATAAATTACAACAAAGATTAAATATTCCTCGCACCACTTACTATGAACAAGAACAGCGTTTAAAGGCCATGGGAAATTGCGATACTTTCTTGAAAACCATCAAAGATGAAATTGTTGAGATGGCTGCACGTGCTCCTGCTGAGCCTACACCACAACCTCGGACTGAAATTCCCCAAGATCGTCCTTCTCGTGATCAAGGGCCTGATACCTATGAGGACGAAGAACCTCGTCGTGAAGAGCAATCACGCGACAACGGTGTTCTAGATGCTCGCGATGGAGTGCTCATCGTAACTGACGAAAGATATCCTCGAGCGGCAATGGTAGTGAAAGACTCATTTGATAGAACTGCCCCATTCTCATGCTTAGATCTTAATGTAGAAATTTATCAAGTTTCTTCACAAGAGCTTGGTTGTCATGCTCATCGAGGTAATATTGATCGAGTAGTTCTTTGTGACGACGCTGCTAAACGTAAAGCTCAGTCTTGGAAAAATACCGCTAAGGCCAAACATGTAATTATCGTAACAGAATCAGGCCTTGTGGGTGGTAACGGTGCTCAACCTGCTACAGTAACAAACAGTCTTATTTTGGGCTATGGCCCTCTGGCAGGAATCCATGAACTAATGCACACTTTCGGTTTCAGTGATGGTCCTTCTACAAATACTGAATACGCTCCAGTAACTGGCGACATTATGAATTGTACCGGTTGGGGTTGTTATGTTTCAGCAGATAAATGGGAAGGAATTTCGAGAGGCTTTGGGAAAAGAATTCCAAACAATTGCCGCTAATACTAAAGCGTTCTCAGTGAAGCATCTTTGAGTTCGTGCCAAAGAAGAGAATCTTTCTTCTTACACATTAGTTCCCAGCGGTTAAAACGCCCAATTTCATGCATTAGTTCAGGAGATCTCCAAAGTTTTGAAGTACTTTGGAGGTCTTTATCATACTGAGTAAGACGATCTTTTTTTGCAAGGTAAGTAGTATCTGCCATCTTAATTAAGTGTGATTGGAGAAAATTAAAAAATCCTCTCATCTTTTCGAAGTCCCCCTCAAGACTCACAATTTTATCAAAGAAGGGCTGGAATTTTTTTCGCGCATATAGTGAAGCAAGAGCAAACTGATCGAGCTTCTCCACTGTAAGAAGCTCTCTCACATCATTCAAAGAAATATCACGGGAATCTGGGTGATTGAGTTTGATTAAGCTGCAAGAATTATAAAAACTCGCCAACGTATTATCTAAGGCTTCATTCATCCAGCTCTTGGCCTCATAGCTCAAAGGCAAGCGTAGATAAACGCATACAAAATCTAAAAGTTTATTGAGTTCCCAAAAAGGAGGAGCTGAAATACTTAGGATTTCAACTTTGCTATCTTTGACGATTTTTTTAAAAGCTGAAGTTTCGCTTTCAAAACTCAAAATCAAAAAGCGCTGGCCGATATCAAGCTTAGATATGATTTCCATCAAATCTGCATGAAGATCCTGAGCACTATGAATGAAAAAACTTTCTGAATCTCCGAAGAGACTCAAAGTTTGAAACTCTTCCTCTAGCCAATTTTTTGTTACTTCAGACGCCATCTTATAATGAATAATCCGCTCGCCTGCCCCATAAACCAGATGATCTTTAACAAGTTTTAAGCTGATGGGATCAAAAGTACTAAGGGCCATAATCCCTTGAAAATCATGAAGGAAATCTTTTTTAAAAGAAGAAAAAAAATCCCAAATCTGCCACTTAGAAGGCATAAAGAATCATATCCCGGACTGAGTTGGCGGCCTGAACCGATAAGTCTTTAATAGTTTTTCTTTGAACACCGAAGTTTTGAGTGGCCACCACTTGAACACCTTGGTCATCCAATATTTCTCGAGTGTACTGCAATTGAAGAGGAATCATTTCATTAAAGATAACTCGTGAGTTGAGCTGAACCTGATCACCAATACCTGATTTTAAAAGGGCAAGTTCTTCTTCCGTAGGTTTTTTGATAACGATGATTTGAAGAGACACCACTACGTTATTGGCACCGGGGACATAAAACTTCTGACGGTTCACGCCCACTGCATTTTTCGCTCTATCTTGGGCCACACGTAGAGTAGTGGGTTTTAAGGTCTCAGTGAGTTTTTCCGGAGACTTAATAATACCAATCAAGATGGCATCTGATGCCTCATCGTACCCACTGGCCAAACGAAGCCCACTAAAACCAGTAAGAAGACGGTAGGTTTCACGAGTAAACTCCCCAGAGAGCTCAGGTAAGTTTGAATAATTATAAAACATTGGTACAGATAGGCTCTGGATGCCGTACTGAGAAAGTGGGTTGTCCTGCTGAGTAAATCGATACCCAGAACACCCTGCTAAAAGACATAGAACTAAGAACTTGATCATGGTAAATCTATATCATGGACGCCTTCGCAGTGCCCAGGGTAACTTGGTGAAAAGATGTTTAAAAAAATCGATTTTAAGGGCTTAAATTACAAGGATTTGGATCGCTATGGTCCTCATGACCTTAAGCGCGATGAAATGAACGCATTTTATGAAGCCTTCGACTTTCTAGATCTCATTAAAAAATGGCCTGAAATTGTAGGGCCTAAAATGTGCCTTGTTACCTCACCTTTAAAACTCAAGCAAGACTCTCTTTTCATCATAACCAAGCACTCTATTTATTCACAGGAACTCTCCTTTCTCTCCGAAGAAATTAAAGGAGAGATTTTCAAAGTATTTCCTCGTCTCAAACCCATTATAAAAAAGTTAGTTTTCCAAACTCAGGAAAAATTCTTCCAAGAGCAGCAAAGAGAAGCTCAGATTATTTCAGAGCGCACAAATCGTCTGCATCCACAATCACCGCAATTTAAGCTTTTTAAGTTGGAAGCTGAGAAACTTTTTAAAGACGTGCCAGACGATGAGCTCAAGCAAATTATGATCTCAATCTATATCCAATCAAGATAATTCCAAAATAACTAAGCCCCCTTGAATATCCTCTTGGCAATTAAAGATTCCACTTAATGCACTTCGAGCTGCTTTAAGAATTTGAGGATCATTTTTAAGTACGATAAATCCTATTCCGTCTGACGAGAGACTCTTCTTGATGGCTGATGCCAAAGTAGCCCAGTCATCCTCTTCAAAGCATCGGGCCTTGTGTCGCCTTTGATCATCTGATTTTTGACCATGCTGAGGTAAATAATAAGGTGGGTTGCAAACAATCAAATCAAACTTACGATGTGGCGCCCACTGGGAAAAACTTTTATACTCCAGGGTGAGCCGGGTCTCTGACGGAAGAAACCTTTCTATATTACTCTCCAGACTCTCCTGAAAATCCTTCTGCAGCTCTACTAGCCCCAGGAAGCGGGGTTTATAATGAAGTGCAAGTTCAAGACCCAAAACGCCACATCCCGCACCCAAATCTAGTATGGAATCTACTGAATCAATTTTTCCTAAAATAGTGCGCACCAAAATGAGGGAGTCCTCATTGAATCTGTAAAAATCTGGTTGAAGGTAATCTTGATCACTCATGGGAGAGAAACTGTGAAGTTTGATTCACTAAATCCTTATCGATATCTCCAAATTCAAGGAGCTTAAATAAGGAGAGCATATAGAAATCATTTTTTTTAAGAAGTTCTCGCAAATAATGCCTTTTTCCCGGCAGAAAGCTCTTGCCACTTTTTTTAGCATAGGCATCTGCGAGTTTTTCATTATCCATCAAATACAGAAACCATAATTGCTCATCAATATGAAGTTCTTCGAGCTCACTTACAAGGTTTTGAGAAATCAAGGGATCTATATCCATAAATGGCCAGATCCAATAAATCTGAGTGCGCACTGGGAAGTGGCTGGTATCACGCAAACGCTTCATCTTTGTATTTTCTGACAACTTTTCTAACCGCAAATAATGAATCAGATCTGGGGCCATGCGCTCAATATACTTAAGTCCCAATAAATTTTTCAAATCTCCAGTCTCGTTTTCACTTACATCTTCTAAAAGTGCGCTGTCATTGAAGTAATGATCAAAGTAGAGTTCCAAGAGTTCAAAAGTTTTACGATCCGATGGATGTCTGGCCAATTTCTGAAAAATCTGCTTTATATTCTCTTGGGAAACATGATGGTAAATAGAGTTTCGAGTCGTATACCCTATCCAATTCATAAGTGGCGGCTGATTGATTATGCCCTTCAGAATGTTGTCTGAATGGGTAACATTTCCAATCATCAAGTACAAGTATGACTTCAGAAGTTTTTCATAAAGAGTTTTTTCAGGAACATCCGTTAAGGCTTCAATAATTTTACTCTTCACTTTCAAATCAGTGATGAGGTTAAATTGGGAATTCAAAATTTCATGTAAAAAGGTTTTAAGCTTTTGTTCTTTGGGTGTAGGAGAACGAGACTTGGCGACCCATTTGAGCCAATTTTTCACAGGATGGTTATCGTGTAGCTTTAAAATACAATCCCGCATCTTGATTAAAAATTTCTCGTTGAAAAATTCTGGAGGATAAAGTATCAGCCCAAGTTGAAAGACTTCACTTGAGAGGTCACTACATGCGATTAGATTGATGTCAAAGGAACTTACAACTCTAAATCCGTGAAGTCCTACTTGTGGAGCAAACGTGACTTTTTCCAAGGTGACAGAGCGTTCTAAAAGCTTTTTTTTTTCTCAGAAATTTCTTCCTGCGCATGAACTTCTTGAATAAGGGAAAATGAGGAAGTAGCTTCATTTTGAAATAGATAGCGGATGATATTTTTTCTAAAATACAGAACAGAAACAAGAATCGCAAACCCCACGTAAATCAAATACTGAAGGTAAATTTGATTTGAGACTTTTTTATGAGACTTAATTTTTTGATGTGGAGTACTTGAGGGGATCGCAAGAGTTTCTAATTTATCTTTTTTTTTAACTTCAGGCTCATGGACCATGCCTGGGGCATGCGTCACCGCGGGCCTATTTAAATCATCTAAATTAATACCACCAACAAGGGTAATATCATCACGGGTAATCTCGTGAGGAATTGATGAAGGAAGAGCAGTGATCACATCTTTGGCTTCGCTGATGGGATTAAACCCCTGAGTATCATTACCACTTAAAAATTTTTCAACCATGTCATCTTCGCGGACAAAAAACCAGAAACCGTTTCCAGAACAAACTTCATCATCGGCTTTAATGGAACCATTCTTATGTAATTCAATGACCTTGTCTTTAGAGATAGGCCCTAAAATATGATTCGATTTTGTTCTTATGAGCCAGTTTTTATCCATAATTACCTAGCAAAAATCCCTACTAGGGCAGCTAAATCTTGATCGCTGAAGCGAAGACCAAGAGACACAGTTGCACTTTGCTTCTTATCTTTAGAAACAAGATCCTCTCCGGCCACACGGGCAAAGAGAACGTTCCAGATTTTAACTTCAGTCATGAGACGTAAATTCGGACCAGCATCTTTTTGATAATCAAATAATTCCATACCGGTTCTGATTCCGAAGTCTGGGAAGAAGTAATCTACACCCACACCACCGGTTGATTCGATCAAACCGGCACGAAGTCCAAAGCGCTGAATACGACGGCCGATCTGGAAGTTAAACTTGAATCCGGACTTGTTTATCTTTCGAACGCTAGTTTTGGTTTCTTGTCCATCACCTTGAGTCGTATAAGTCTCTTGCTTACGTTCAGTTTGCGGACCAAAATCATTGGTGACTACACCAAGACGGAAAAATCTCTCAGGTGCTGGATAAATATCTAAATCAAATCGTGTATCTGACCCCGTCCGTGAGTTCGCTCCTGTAGAGAGTCCGATATCGGCTTCAATGTTGTTGATTCGGTTAACAAGACGGTTAACTGAAGAAAGTGTCTGGGAAACCTGATCCACTACTGCATCATCCCGTAAGAGCTTACCAACAGTTCCCTTACCATCTTTAAGATCGGCCATGATGATTTTCAAATCCGCCATGGCAGCATCAGCTTTATCAAGTAAAGGACCTGTCTTATGAAGATCGGCCATGAGAGAATCTTTTTGGAAACGATCAGTCTCAAAAGCTAGTTGCTCTGAAATCGCCTTCACATCATCAACGATATCATTGATTTTGTCTTCATTACCTTCAGTAATCCGTTTGAGAGAAGCGGTCATATCATTAATGTTATTAACAATTTTTTTTCACAAGGTTGTTACCTTGTTCATCACGAAGAGCTTCTTTAATGGTGACAGCAATATCTTTAACTTCTTTGAGAACATCCGAAGCATCTCGGGCAAGTGTATCAAACCCTTCCCCACCAGCAGTCTTAAGAAATGATCCTTCTTTAAGACGAGGACCAGTTCCAACACCTAAATCCATATCAATGAATTTATCTCCAAGAAGACCAACAGATTTAATTTTCAGAGCAGCAGAAGGAGTGACTTTTACGGATTCTAAAATTTCAAAAGTAATAAGGGCCTGAGCACCATCGAGTTCGATTCTTTTAATTTTACCTGCGTTGATACCCGCCACTTTGATGGGAGTTTTTTCGAAAATACCCGAAGCATCCTTCAAGATAGTTTTATACGTTACGTGCTCACCAAAGCCAGATTGGTTAGACGTTATTTTGAGTGACATTACCACAACACTGGCCAAAGCCGCCAATGTCAGCAATCCTACTTTCAGTGGGTTCAAGAATTTACTCCATCAAATTCGATAACACTTATATCGGTTATATCATTGATGATAATTCATTCCGGCTATAACTCAAGGAATCTTCTTATGACAGGATTTTCCGATTTTTTGAAGGTCGCTACATCTAAATGCTCAACTACTCGGCCTTGCTCCATGAACACAATATAATCAGAGTATTTAAGTGTGGCATGAATATCATGGGAAATAATGATGGAAGTAAAACCACGGGCCTCATTTTTTTTCTGAGTGTCTCTCATAAGATCATAAACCATATGTGTGGTGATGGGATCAAGACCTGAAGTCGGTTCATCATAAAGCATAATATGGGGATCAAGGGCGAGACCCCGGGCCAGCCCCACTCTCTTCCTCATACCACCCGACAACTGAGAAGGTAAACGGTAAGCAGCTTCTTTTGATATTCCCGTGGATTCTAAAAGATCCATGACCTTCTTTGTAATTTCTTCTTCTGTCATTTTCGTGAATTCTCTTAAAGGAAAAGCCACGTTTTCAAAGCTAGTGAGGAAGTCAAAAAGAGCTGCGTACTGGAAAACCATTCCGAAATTTCTGCGGAACTCTCGAAGCTCTAGCTCTCCGAGCTTATTAACCACAGTATCCAACACAATCACTTCACCTTCCGTAGGGGGAACTAAACCTAGAATATGCTTCATGAGTGTGGTCTTTCCCGCACCGGAGAAACCAAGAATGGTAGTAATTTTTCCACGATGAATACCGAAATTTAAATCGTGAAGGATTTTGGAAGTTCCAAATGTTTTGCTGAGATTTTTGAATTCAACTGCGTATTGGCCTTCGCTCATAGAATTTTGGCCAGAAATGCGGTTAAGAAAAAGTCCACCACAAGAACGGTGATCATTCCCCAGACCACTGCCATGTTAGTACCTTTTCCTACACCTTCTGCTCCACCTTCAACTGCAAATCCATGATAGGTTCCGATAATACCTATGAGATATCCAAACACTGTGGCCTTAATAAGACCCTCGGCCACCATTCCAAGATTCATGAAATCAGAAATTTTCTGTGTATATAGTGTTTCATCAATTTGTATAAGCTTCACACCAATTAGCCATGAACCGCTATAACCAATGAGTAGAAAAATTCCGGAGAGAAGAGGCATGGCAATCATCGCACCTAAAATTCTTGGAACGGCCAGATACTGATAGCCGTTAATCCCCATCACTTCGAGAGCGTCGATTTGCTCGGTCACTTTCATACTTCCAATCTGTGCTGCCATAGCAGCTCCACAACGACCGGCCACCACAAGTCCAGAAAGTACGGGAGCTAATTCTTTGGCCAGAGCAATAGTTACTATGGGTCCAATAAATGAATCGGCATTGATGGCCTTAAATCCCAGATAAATCTGGAACGCAAATACGGCACCGGTAAAGCTAGATGTGAGAAAAATAATAAAGACAGATTTATTTCCCATGAAATAAATCTGATCAAAGAGAAGTTTAAATCTAAAAGGTGGTTTGAAAGTCCAAAAGATTGTGCGCACGGTGAAGTTGGTAAAGTTACCAAGTCCGTTTAGAAGTCCCATCACTTCTAAACCAATGCCTTCAATTTTTTTCTCAACCATTGCTTTCATTCTGCTACTTTACTTTATAAATTCTAGGAATTCGACTAGAGATCGCTACCATCACTTGATATGGGATGGTTTTCATTTGATTAGCGATATCGGTGATCACTTTATTGTCGTGATTCCAGATCTCAACCACATCTTCGGCTTTGATTTTCCCTTCTACACTTGGGTCAAACATTATAAAGGCCATATCCATGTTGATCCGAGCAAAAAGCTGACCACGATGTCCATTGATATTAAGTTCAAGTCCACTGGCAAATGTCACAAGACCATCAGCGTAGCCTATAGGAATAATAGCGAGAAAGGCATCCTTAGGAAGAACATTTATTCCATAACCAATGGGAGTGCCTTTCTTGGCCGTGAAAGTTTTTAAAATTTTTGTCACGAAACGGGAAATTTGATGACCATTCCAAGTATGAGGATCTGTCACAGCAGGCGGACCATAGAGCATAAGTCCTGGCCGCACATAAGTTTCACTCACACCAAAGCGCTGCTCTATAGCACCTGAGTTAGAGACTGATGTTTCTTCTATGGAAACACCTAGATCACTCAGGGTGCGGCGAATTTTTAAGAACTCGTCCATTTGACGGTGAGTTTTGTCACCCTCTTTCAGAGGAAAATAAGAAAGAGCAAAATGGGTAAGGAGATGCTTTATACCGCGGTTTTTAAGTTTAGGAGCATATTCCACAAGTTCATTTAAATTCAGTCCTAAACGATTCATTCCGGTATTTGTTTTAATCACCAGAGGAACTTTATAAAACTCAGGATTATTAAGCACAATATCAAGATCAGATCTTTGATGAATCACCGGAGTAATATTTAAGTTGAGGTAAGCCTCACGATACTTAGGGTTCTGAAGTTCAGTGTCGGAGAAAACCAGCATTTCAGTTGGAAGATGGGGGCACTCTTCAAAAACACGTAAAGCCTCACCTAAACTGGCACATCCTAGTTTTTCTACTTTGTGCTCTTCTACCAAATAGCGCGAAATAGGAATCAGACCATTGCCATAGGCATCGGCTTTGATCATCGGCAAAAGCTTGGCCTTAGGGGCCAAGCTTTGAATCTTTGCAAAGTTTTCACTTAAAAGATTGAGATTAATTTCGAGGTAACTGGAGTGCCTCATATTAAAGAGAGAGTTTTCTATTCTCAACACGAGTGGCAGTCATCAGACGTTTTGATTCTGACTCTTGGGCCATATCTTCAAACTCTTTCTCAAAAATTCTAAAGTAATGAGCAGATGAGGCTGGGATGAGCTTCAAAACTGGCAACATGTTCTCACTTAGAATTTGAGAATTATCTTCGAAAAATTTCCAGAAACTAAACTGACGGATGAACTGCTGAAGCATCTGAGTTTCCATTTCTACGTTTTCACGGGGAATAAAAAACATGACATGCCAAGGTCCAAACAAAGAGAGCTTAGTCGATTTTTGCAATCGCCCTGAGAGCTGGAGGAAGAAATCATTGAAAAACGATGACCAGTAAAATTTATTTTGGGTTCTCTTTTTGGCCACTTCAGTGAGTGGAATCAAAGATAGACAAACAATACGCATATCAGCTTCAGATCCCGCCCGGTTCATCTTATCCATGGAATCAAGAGCTTCCCACATTGGTAAGAACTGCGAAGAGTACTGAGGCAGCTGCTGATGAAGCTTGAGTCTGCGAAGGCTTGAGCTCAAAGCAGATTCAAAAATATCCCAAGGAAAATTCATCATTCTTTCTTCGCGGAAAGAAATAAAAAGAATCATGTCAGGGTGCTTACTTCCAGCATGAATGCGAAGAGAAACTGGTTCAAGCTCAAAAAGATCATTGGCCACTTGCGAAGCCATCTCCTGGGCAAATCCTTCGATGCCGTTAGTATTGGTCTGGCCTAACCACAAAGCTGGAAACGGATGGTATTTTTTCTTAGAAGCTTCTGGAGATACTAATTTCGTTCCACTTTGATTGAGTTCATAAACTCCGTAACCATCAATAGCTTCCCACTTCTCAAGTTTAGAAAGTAAAGAAGCCGTAAAATCCTGACGGGCCGATTCATCTTCAATTTCAGCCGAAAAGTTTTTTACAAATTCAAAATGAGCGCGGAATTCTTCAGCTGAGCTGCGGTCAGAAATTAATCTTTGCGAGCGAGTTTGTAGACGCTGAATTCTTTGTTCCATTTCCTTCATGCTGAGTTTAGTTTTTAATTCCAAAGACCTACGTCTCACTAGACTCATAACTTGAGCGCTAAGAGAAGCGTCGTTATGAATATAGGCCATGGGGTTTAACCCAAAAGTTGATTGAAGAAGAATTTTAGTAGAATCTTTTGAGTAAAATGCGTAACTCAAGCTTCCGTCGATCACTTGAGGATGAGCACGGAATTGAATACTTCCCTGGCTCATTTTAGTTACGTCCACGATGACTAAATCGGGAATTTGAATATTACTGGCCACCCAGAATTCATCCAGGCTTTGATAATGGTGAGCAAGAATTTGGTTTTGTCTAAGTGCCGATGCGATTTCTTTGGCCGAAACCAAGTCATCCATCAAGATGGCCACAGATAGATCAATCCCTTGAAGTGTGGTCTGCATAACGGTCCTCCCGACCTAATGATTCTGATAGGTCTATGGTAGCCCACCCAAAAACCATACGGCAACCTATGAAGGAGAGACTTCTTTCCAAAATTTCTGAGCTAAAAGTGAAAGATCGGTAGAAGCCGAGTTATCCATTCTCCAGGGAATCATTTGGAATATTTCTGCACGACTCTCAAAAATCTTTTTAAACTCTTGTTTTCCTCTCAAAACTAGAGGACGAACCTCAGTTTCTCCTCTAAGTCTGCTCCAACAAGTTTCAAAATCACATTGTAAATGCAGGATCCTGATCTTTTTAATCGGACTTAGGATTTGAATTAAATTGGGATGAAGTGTCCCTCCACCCAAGGCCAAAACCCCTCTTCCCTCTTCTTTAAGCCAGCCGTCTAAGAGCTGTCTTTCCCAAAGTCGGAACTTCTCCCAGCCTTCCCTTTCAATCATACTGGCCAAATCTGAATCCTGCTTTCCATGCTGTTTGAGAATAAGTTGGTCTAAATCATCGAAGAGAATCCACTTTTCTGGAGCTGAAGATTCAAGTTCACGCAAAAAACTGGTTTTTCCGGCACCGGAAAACCCTGCAAGTAAGATTTTTTCGCATAAAGCCATCTGGGCCCTTCTCAGTTCGTGAAAACTCAACTAATTAGTGTCAAAGATTTTATTTTAAGACAAAGGCATCTGTATGCAAATGAACAATAAGATTGGGGCCGAGATCAATTTGATTAAGCTGCCTCTCAATACCAAGTTTGAATTTGAACTTGATCAAGACAACACGGATTGGGTTCGGGACATTCTCTTAGAGCTCAACGAGAACGCGTCAGAAAAATCACCTGAGGCCTATCTTCAAGAAACCAGTATTTTCATCAAAGGCAATATTGAGAAGAAAGACCGTTCAGATATGAAGGAGTTCTTACTAGTGGATGGTTTAGTTCAAGTGGACTATGTAACAGAATGCGTTCGCACCCTTAAGCCCATGACTATGCAGTTGGATGTTCCATTTAAAATCTGCTTCTTAGATGAATCTCTGGCCCAAAGTGACCTGTTTGTAGACGCAGAAGATACATTTATCGAAAATGACACCTATGAACTCTACTTCTTTACAAAAAGAACGGTAGATTTCCGGGAAATGATCCATGAACAGATCTTTCTTCAGTATGAGCAGTACCCAATTCTTGACGCGGAAGCCAAGCTAGAAGGTGTTGACACTCACGAGGGGTAAAACTCCATCTATTTTGAGCTTGGCAAGGTCCCTTTTCTATATTAGAAATAGAACCTCATTTTTAAACATAATCGATTTTTGTATTTTGAGTAATATCGGAGGCATTTGTGGCAGTACCTAAGAAAAGAACCAGCGTATCTCGTAAGGGTTTAAGACGAGCTGGTCAACATCATAAACTTTATAGAAAGTTTCCACAGTCATGCACTAATTGTGGTGATTCAGTTCTTCCACATCACGTATGTCCAGCTTGCGGCCACTATAAAGGCAAACAAGTTATCGAGATTAAAGTGAAAGCTGAAAAAACAGCAGCTCAAGCTTAATAAAAAGAAATTAAAGATCACAAAAAAGCCTTCGCAAGAAGGCTTTTTTGTTTTTAGAGGTATACTCATGAAACTCTTTAATACCAAAATTCTTGGTACCGGAAGCTTCCTCCCCGATAAAATTCTCACTAACGAAGATATTGCGAAACGTGTTGAGACTAACGATCAATGGATTATTGAACGCACAGGGATCAAAGCACGTCGCGTGGCCGATCTCTCTAAGGGTGAAAATCCCAGTGGAATGGCCCAACAGGCAACTCTTCGCGCTCTTGAAGCGGCGAACCTCACGCCCAATGATATTGACTGCATTCTTTTCTCTTCAACCCTTGCAGATCAAGCCATGCCCAATGCGGCCAGTGTACTTCAGTTCAAATTAGGCATTACAAATAATTGTCCGGCTTTAGATGTAAACGCTGCTTGTTCGGGATGGGTTTATCTTCTCCCAATGGCAGATGCGATGATCAAGACAGGAATGTATAAGCATATTTTAGTTGTGGGCTCTGAGATGCTCAGCTCATTTAATAACTGGGATGACCGTAACACTTGTATTCTTTTCGGAGACGCATGTGGTGTAGCAATTTTAGGACGCTCTTCTGAAACTGAAGACGCAAAAATTTACTCCACTGTTCTCTCTTCTGACTCTTCTAAAAAAGATCACCTCACTCTTTGGGCAGGTGGATCTAATAAAAGAATTACCAAAGAAGTCATTGATAATGATGAGCAGTGGATGACGATGAATGGCCAAGAAATTTTCAAAGCCGCTGTAAAAACCATGGCCAGTCACTGCGAAAAAGTCGTGAGAGATTCTGGCTTCACCATGAGTGATGTGGACTGGTTTATTCCTCACCAAGCAAATTTGCGGATCATTGAAGGAGTGGGTAACCGCTTCAATTTCCCTATGGAAAAAGTCATCATCAACGTTGATAAGTATGCCAACACTTCTTCGGCGACAGTTCCTGTGGCTTTTGATGAGGCCATTCGTGATGGCAGAATCAAGCGCGGTGATAACGTTCTCTTTGCAGCCTTCGGAGCAGGTCTAACTGCCGGAGCTGTCTTCTTTAAATACTAAGGATCCCTCATGAAAGTTACAGTTGTTTTTCCCGGTCAGGGAACTCAGTATGTCGGCATGGGAAAAGTTTTTGCTGACTTCGCTCACTTTGAGCGGGCCAATAGCGCCTCAGGTTACGATCTCAAAAAAATCATGCTTGAAGGCCCTGCTGAAGATCTCAAGCTCACAGAGAATACTCAGCCTGCTATTGTTGCCCACTCTCTGATGATGTTTGATAAGCTCAAAGATCTTCTTGATCAAAAAAATATTTCTATTGAGCGCGTTCTGGGACATTCGGTAGGCGAATATGCCGCTCTGGCAGCTGCGGGAGTTTTTACTTTCGAAGAAGCCGTTAGAAGTGTGCACTTCCGGGGTAAATACATGCAGGCCGCAACTCCTGCTGGCAAAGGGACGATGTACGCCATTCTCAAACAAGAAGAGAAAGTGATCCGTGAAGCTTGCGAAGCTGCTTCCACTGAAGATGAAAAAGTTTCTCCGGCCAATTTCAACGAACCTGCTCAAATTGTTATTTCTGGGGATAAGTTTGCTTGCGAGAGGGCCATCCGTTTAATGGAAGAGAAAACTGGAGCGAGAGTCAAAGCGATTGAACTTCAAGTCTCTGCACCTTTTCATTGCTCTCTTATGAAGCCTGCGGAAATTAATTTAAAAGCAGTGCTGGATCAGATTACTTTTCATCCTCTCAAATTTTCGTATATCGCTAATGTTGATGCACATGAATATCCCACCGACACTAACCCCCTTTTGATCAAAGAAAATTTACTCAAGCAAGTGTGTGGAAGTGTACTGTGGACACACAGTATTCAAAAACTCTCAGATGATACTGTCATCATTGAATGTGGTCCGGGTAAAGTACTCGCAGGCCTGATCAAAAAAATTAACCCTAATTTGAAAGTCATAAGTCTTGATACAGAGACAGGATTTTCTGAAGTTGAGGCCCTATGATTGCTACTTATTCAGACTTAAAAGGCAAAGTGATTCTAGTGACTGGAGCTGCCCGTGGGATTGGAAAATCAATTGCTCTGGCCTTGGCCGAACAAGGTGCTCATGTTGTTTTTAATTACCGCGGAGATGAAGCCAAAGCGATTGCTCTTAAAGAAGAACTAGAAGCCAAAGGTGGAAAAGCGACAGGTTTAAAATTTGATGTCACTGACCACTCAGCGATGACTAAAGCTCTTGATGAATTTACCAAAACAGTGGCACCTATTTCTGGCCTTGTGAACAATGCGGGGGTGTCAAAAGACACACTTCTTCTTCGATTAAAACCGGAAGAAATCTCGCAAATTATTGATACCAACTTAAAGGGATCCATGATGGTGACTCAGGCACTTTCGCGGAATTTTTTACGTGCAGAAAACGTATCGATAGTTCATATGAGTTCCATTGTAGGTCTCATGGGCAATGCTTCTCAGGCGGCCTATGCTGCTTCAAAAGCCGGACTCATTGGATTCAGTAAATCAGTGGCCAAAGAGCTTGCCTCAAGAAACTTGCGCTCAAATGTTATTTGCCCGGGTTTTATTCAAACTGACATGACTGATGCTCTCGAAGCTAAGGCAAAAGAGCAGTATTCCAGCTCAATTCCCCTTGGCAGATTCGGAACAACCGACGAAGTTGCTAATTTGACTTGTTTTTTGCTGAGTGGTGCGTCAAGTTACCTCACTGGAGAGGTGATTAAAATTGACGGCGGACTCTATATCTAATAATTTAACTGAATCTCAATATTGCTAACTAAATGGAATCTCATTCTCGGAGGATATTTGAATGGAATTACAAGACAAAGTCATTAAGCTCGTTTCAGAAGCTACAAAAATGGACGCTGCTAACATCAGCCTGAATACAAGCTTCGTTGATGACCTTAACCTTGATTCTTTAGACATGGTTGAACTCATGATGAAGATGGAAGATGAGTTCGGTGTGGAAATCCCTGAAGATGAAACTGAAAACCTTAAGTCTATCGGCGACGTGGTGACTTACCTTAAAGCAAAATCTCACTAGACCATTACAAGGCTCCTTCGGGAGCCTTTTTTCTTTCTGGGTATAAATATGAAAATTAATCGTGTTGCAGTCACCGGTATCGGTGCCATCTGTGGGCTAGGAAATTCATTAAACGAAGTTTGGGAAAATGCCCTTGCCGGTAAATCGGGTATCTCGACTCTTGAGCGCCATAAAACTGAAGGCTGGGCCGTCAACTTCGGTGGCGAAGTTAAAAATTTCAAATTAAATCCTGAACTCATGGAACTTAAAGATCAAGATCGCTTCGATCTTTTTAATCAATACGCTCTTCACGCTGGAGACGAGGCGATTAAAATGTCAGGCATCTTGGATTCTGGTTATGAGAAATCTAAAATCGGAATTATTTTCGGAACTGGTCTTGGGGGATTTCCTCACATCGAAATGAATCACCAGGCTTACCTTGAAAAAGGTCCGCGCCGAGTTTCTCCTTTCTTTATTCCTTCAGTAATTCCCAATATGGCCCCAGGGCTTATGTCCATTCACTATGGCTTTCAAGGAATCAATTTCTCCATTGCCTCAGCTTGTGCTTCAAGTGCTCATGCACTCGGAGTTGCGGCCACAGAAATCATGATGGGCAGACAAGATGCCATGATCTCTGGGGGAACTGAAGCTGTGATCACTGGTTACACCATTGCCGGCTTCTCAAATATGAAAGCTCTCTCTCGCCGTAACGAAGAACCTACTCGCGCTTCACGACCTTATGATGTGGACCGTGATGGATTTGTGATGGGCGAAGGTGCAGGAATTATTGTGCTTGAGAATTATGATAAGGCAGTTGCTCGTGGAGCTAAAATCTTAGCAGAAATCGTGGGCTTTGGTGCAAGTGCCGATGCTCATCATATCACTGCTCCTCATCCGGAAGGATTGGGTGCCTTAATTTGCATGAATCAAGCTCTAGAGCTTTCTGGAATTAGAAAAGAAGATGTGGGTTACATCAATGCTCACGGAACTTCTACTCCACTGGGTGACATTGCAGAAACTCAAGCCATCAAAAAAGCTTTCGGTGATCATGCTAAAAATTTAAGAGTAAGTTCTACGAAATCTATGACTGGTCATCTTTTAGGTGCGGCCGGTGGACTTGAATCGATTTTCTGTATTCAGGCACTTCGAACTGGGATGCTTCCTCCGACGATCAATCTAGAAAATCAAGATCCCCAGTGTGATTTAGATTACGTCGCCAACAAGCCACAAAAGCGTGATCCGCAGTATGCACTCAACAATTCATTTGGATTTGGTGGGACGAACTCGTCGACGATCTTTAAAAAGTTCATCTCTTAAAGCCAGGACAAGAAACTGGCCTTAAATCTGCTACTGAGATCGCCTAAACAACTTATTTCATTAACTTTACCTATAGGGCTGACCAATAGACTTTGTATATAAAGTTTATTGGCAAATTTCCGATAAGTTTAGGAATTTATGAATTTAAAAATCCTGGGCTTCATTCTATTTTTTTCTGGCAAAGTCTTGGCCCAAACTCCAGGTATGGAAACTAATCCCTTAACCAATTGTGATCTTTATCCTTCATCAAGCTCCCTAACTCAACTTAACAATCAGATTCAACAACTAAGAGTCATGGCCCAAACCGATCCTTCCTGTCAGGTCTTACTTGCTTCTGCTATGTCTTACCAAGCGAATGTCGGTCCACTTATGAATTTTGGTATGAGCACTTCACCAAATGCCCAGCTTGCATCAGGGATGTCTCAAATGGTGAATTCATTTAATAATTTTATGGAAATGAGTAATCAGGGTAATGCTTGTGCAAGTACCGAGTTAGGCTCTCAACTTAGACAGAGCGTAGGTGGAACCGCTGTTAACATCGCCACGACACTAGCAGGTGCAACTCCTTTTGCGCCAGTCATTGGAAGTTTAGTTGGAGCGATTGCACAGCAATTATTTAGATATTTTCAAGGACCAAATTTAGAGGCCATTAATAATCGAGCAATCAGTAACGATGAGAAGGCACAGAAGTATGCCTGCCTATATAGAAATTTCAGCAACCTTTTCATAAGTCAGTGTCAAAGACCAGTCGCTTACACAGGACTGGCCTATGAACGAAGCATTTTGGGTGGAGAATTTTGTTATATTGAAGGGATCTTCAATCAGGGTGTATCCGAAGCTCAAAGCTTTGCAAATTCCATTCTAAGAATAACTCAGCCGCAGACAGGAACGACTTTAAGTGATCAAACTCGCCAAAATTTGCAAGGTTTGCAACGTTCTATGCGAGATACTAAAATTAGATCTCCTGATGGAAATACTGAAAAATCTTTAGCTGATTGGCTTGTAGATGCCGGAGCATACTTTGCTTCTCCAGGAGAAGACGGATATCCTCGAAGTGCTGCGCTAGCAAGAGGACTTCAAGGAGTGGTTTCTGAACTTAATTCAATAGATAGCCTCTTAAGAAATATTGAAACGGAAGATTCTGTCCTACTTGAGAGTCTGGGGCGACTTCAAAATCATTTTAAGCTTCTTCAAGAGAATGCTTCATTGGTAGCCCCTAATTTAGCCTCTGAAACTGGGACATCACTATTAGCACTTCAGAATAATGCTGATTTTCTTAGTTTGCCTGTAGGGACACCGCTGATGAATGATAAAGGTTTGATTTTATCACTCATGGCCTTTTTTCAGCAGACTATGCCTAACGACTATACTCAAAAAAGACAAAACATAGATATTTTACATGTTTCCCGATCTGAAGTTCAGGCCAACATGAGTCTTGCAGCATCAAGTTTAGGATCCTCCCTCGTACCAGAAAGAGATCGCCATCAATCATTCAATGCTGTCATGGCTATTGTACAAAAACCGATCATTGACCATATGAAATCACTGCAGGCTTCCACCAGAGCAGGTGGTGGAAGAACAGCATTTTCTATATGTCAGGCTCACACCCAACTTGCAAAAAATTGTGCTACTCTATCGGGAGTATTTGTCTACAGCGTGGGTAATAGTTCTAAAAATGAATTAGGTGCAAATATGATCAGTAATGATCGAATGAATGAATACCAGGATATGTGTGGTGTTTATATTGAGAAGGGTATTATTCCTTCACCTTTTGAATCTCCGGCAATGAAAGAATTTTCTTGTAACAATGGTCTAAGGTTAACTTTAAGCAGTTCCAATCAACAAGCTTGTGCAGCAAATTTTCAACGCAATCAATGTAATAATTTGCGACCTTCTGATATCCCTCCCATAATGACAGGTGAGTTTTGTCCTCCAGGAGGGGGGTCAGCTTTTTAAGATATTTTCTCTTCGGCGGGAGTCATGATTGATAACTCATGACTATAAGTTAACTGCCAGGAGAACTGCGTTGGCAAGAATAAATCCATTCAAGAGTCTTTGGTAATTAACTTCTGTAGTGAATTTAAAAATTCGTTTACCAATCAAGTATCGCATTGAAAGAGAAATAGCACTCCCTATCAGATATTTGGCTTCGAAGTTTTCGCCTTTGTATAAGGCTAAGACTAGAAGTTGAAAGCTTGCCATAAAGGCGTAATCAAAACTCACACCGGCCAGAACTTTATTTTTATCTTTGTATAAACTTGAAACGAGTGGAGTCAAGATTGATCCGCCCATGTTCGAGAGACCATGAATGATTCCCATAAAGCCCAAAGCGAAGGGGAGATTTTTCCTCATGAGGTTCTGAAGCTTCTCGCGAAACTTCGATGATGTTCTGACGATGAAAGCTACTGTCAGCATGATGGTGATGAAAAATTTAATTTCCCATTTCAAATCGTAGTGACCCGCCAAGATCATACCCACAAATAAAAGGGGCATACTGATCATGAAAAAGTATTTGCGGTATGCACCGCCGAGTTTGATTTGGTAGGTGTCCTTGACCTGGCTCCAGCTAATGGCAGCTGAGGCCGGAAGAAGGTAGAGAAGAGCTTCAGTGTATTCATGGCCCATCAAAAGCATGAGGGGGGTCCCAAATAGCAGAAGTCCTACCCCAAAGAGGGACTGAACCACAGATAAGACCAAAATGAGGATAAAAGGTTCCATAATGCGCAGAATTGTATCCCGATTAAGGAGCTGGACACTCCGCGCGAGCACAATTTTCAGGGGTGTCTAGAGATTAGGCTGGGCATGGGATGTTTAAGTCTTCTAAAATATAGGCATTCAAGGAGCCATTCATGTTCAAATATCTCGAGTCCGTCGATCCAGAAGTCGCGAAATTCATCCATTTAGAACAAGGTCGTCAGGAGATGGGTCTTGAGCTCATAGCTTCTGAGAACTATTGCTCCCAGGCCGTGATGGAAGCTCAGGGTTCGTGCCTGACTAACAAGTACGCAGAAGGGTATCCGAAGAAGAGATATTACAACGGGTGTGAGTTTATTGATGAAATTGAAACTCTGGCCATTGAGCGCTTGAAAAAACTTTTTAATGCTGGCTTTGCCAATGTTCAACCTCACTCAGGTTCTGGTGCGAACATGGCCGTTTATATGGCGATGATGAACCACGGTGATTCATTCTTAGGAATGGATCTCGCGCAAGGCGGACATCTCACTCACGGATCTCCGGTGAATTTTTCTGGGCGCTTATACAAGGCCCTACACTACGGACTTGATTCAAAAACAGAAATGATTGATTACAACCAAGTCGAAGAGATTGCAAAGCGCGAGCGTCCTCGCATGATCATTGCAGGAGCTTCGGCCTATCCGCGAGCGATTGATTTTGAAAAATTCAACCAGATTGCAAAATCAATCGATGCAGTGTTTATGGTTGATATGGCCCACATCGCTGGATTAGTCGCCGCTGGTCTTCATCAGAGTCCAATGGGATTTGCTGATGTGGTGACCTCTACCACTCACAAAACTCTTCGTGGTCCTCGTGGGGGTTTAATACTCACTAACAATGAAGACCTCGCGAAGAAATTTAACTCACTTATCTTCCCTGGAATTCAAGGTGGACCTCTTGAGCATGTGATCGGGGCCAAGGCAGTGGCCTTCAAAGAAGCACTGGACCCTTCATTTAAAACTTATCAGGAACAGGTGATCAAGAACTCTAAGATGCTTGCAAAAACATTGATGGATAATGGAATTGATCTTGTCTCTGGTGGAACGGATAACCATCTGGTGCTCGTGAAAACTGATTCAGTAAATATGTCTGGAAAAGAAGCGGGCGAGATTTTAGAAAAAGTGGCGATCACATGTAATAAAAATATGGTTCCAAATGATAAGAGATCTCCGTTTGTGACTTCAGGTGTTCGTCTCGGAACTCCAGCTGTCACCACACGAGGCTTCAAAGAAACAGAAACAAAAATCATGGCAGAATTGATTGTGAAAGCGCTTCGAAATCCTCAAGATGAAAAAGTTCTCACTGATGTGAAGAAGAGTGTGAATGATCTTTGTAAGAAGTTTCCGGTTTACCCATAAAAAGGATTTTCTATGAAATGGCTTATCTTGCTTGCCCTCTTTGCTTGTAGTACTCATAAAGTTCCTGAAACTCCTGTAGAGGCCCCTGTGGCCAAAGAAGAAGCGGCCAAACCCCTGAGTCCCCTTACGGTTAAGCCTTGTTATTGCATGAAAATGTTCCAACCGGTTTGTGCAGACGGGGTTAATTATGGGAATTCATGTG